>VYDA01000406.1:0-622 GCA_009843665.1 Caldilineaceae bacterium SB0675_bin_29
ACCGGAGAGGACCTGTTGATTTCAGTTCCGGTGGGGACAATTGCGCGCATCGCTGATACTGACACGGTCGTAGCTGACCTGGTACGGGACGGGCAGCAGGCACTGGTCGCCAGGGGAGGCCGCGGGGGTAGAGGAAACGCTGCGTTCAAGAGTGGGCGCAACCGGGCACCGCGACTATCTGAGAATGGTGAAGTAGGGGAAGCGCGCTGGCTGGAGCTGGAACTTAAGATCGTTGCCGATGCAGGGATCGTAGGTGTGCCCAATGCGGGAAAATCGACGCTGCTAAGCGTCATCAGCGCCGCCACCCCCGAAATTGCCGACTACCCGTTTACAACGGTTGTACCTAACCTGGGTGTAGCAGAAGTGAGCCATGTCCAGATCGTGTTTGCGGATATTCCCGGCCTGTTGGAAGGCGCGCACGATGGCGTCGGACTGGGACTGGAGTTTCTGCGTCATGTCGAACGCAGCCGGGTGCTGGTCCACCTGCTGGACGGAGCGAGCCCTGATCCGGCTGGTGATTATGAGGTGATCAACCAGGAAATGATGCTCTTCAACCCGGCTCTGGCAAAGCGACCCCAGATGATCGTTCTCAACAAGATCGATCTGCCGCAGGCGCGGGAAA
>VYDA01000406.1:632-2715 GCA_009843665.1 Caldilineaceae bacterium SB0675_bin_29
ACCGGGGAGAACGTGCAACAGCTCCTGTACGAAGTCAAGGCACAGTTGGAGAAGCTGCCTGCGCCGGTTGGGGCGGAGGAGGTGGAAGAGTTGCCGACGCTTTCGCCCGTGGAAGACGAACGCTCATTTCATGTCACCCGTTTGGAGGAGGAGCTGTGGCTGGTGGAGGGGGTTGCAATCGAGCGGGTAGCACAGATGACCAACTGGGACTATTACGAGTCCGGGTTGCGGTTCCAGCGCATTCTGGGGGCGATGGGGATATCGGCTGTCTTGAGAGAGCAGGGGGTTCAGGACGGAGATACTGTGCTGATAGGCGAAGTCGAATTGGTATGGGGATTCGAAAACGCGATTGGAGAGTGACGGAGGAGGTGGCCGGATGAGGACTTCGGGCCGCCCATTGAAACATCAGCGATTGGGCAAGAACGTATGGCGTGCGCCCCGTGACAGATGATTGCGATCACTTGAAGGATGCATTCAGAAGACAGTCTCAGCGGCAAACGGATTGGAGTCTTCGGAGGTACTTTCGATCCGATTCATATAGGACATTTGATTCTTGCTGAAGAGGCCCGGCATCAGCTGCGGTTGGACCAGATCGTGCTAGCGCCGGCGGGGGATCCGCCGCACAAGCCGGACAATCCCATTTCCCCCTTGCATCATCGTTTGGCAATGTGCCGTCTGGCAGTTGCGGACGGGAACGGGATCAGCATCAGTCTCATTGACGCAGAGCGCCCCGGTCCTCACTACACTTCGGACATGCTGCGGCTCTTCCGCAAGAGGATCGGGGCGGAGGTGCAACTCTTTTTTCTGATGGGGTTGGACAGTTTGCGGGATCTGCCGACCTGGCATGAGCCCGAATGGCTGGTGCACAATTGCCGGCTGGTTGCACTACGTCGCCACGATGTAAAGATTGACTGGGCCGGCCTGGAAGCGGAATTGCCCGGCGTGCGAGAACGGGTTATCGTGCTGGATATGCCTGAATTGGATATTGCCAGCAGCGATTTGCGGGAGCGGGTTCGATCAGAAAAACCGATTCGATACCAAGTGCCCCGCGAGGTTGAACGCTACATAGGTGAACAGGGTCTCTACCGGTCCTAGATGCAGAATTGAGGTACGAACTGCAGGAGCCTATCCTCTCTGAAGCGCTTCCCCTGTTCGTCAGTCGTGGGTCACGAAGTCATGCGGCGCGGCGTTGAGAATTGGCGCCGCGTGGAGTTCGACGCCCAGATGCTCCAGCGCCTTCAAAAACTGATCGTCTTCGATCGTGCCGAACTGTTCGGCTGTCAGACTTCTGAGCATTTCGGCACTGACCTTCTTGGAGCTAGGCGGCTGCGGGACCTCCAAATCGGGGGTCACTCCCTGACCCTTGATCAGATTACCATCGGGTGTGAGCCAGTTGGTCACTCCCAGGAGGATGGCTGAACCGTCGCTGAGGCCAAACTGGTTGAGTACGGTTCCAGTACCGAAGGTTGTTTCACCGATCAGCAGGGCGCGTTCGTTTTCTTTGAGGGCGCCTGCGGTTATCTCGCCTGCACTTGCAGTGCCTTCGTTGATCAGCACGACCAGCGGAATTTCCCTGGCATAGCCCAGGCCGCGTGAGCGGTGGACGGTTTGATTCTGATATGCATCCGATTCGATAAGTATCAAATCGCCTTTAGGGAGGAACTGACTGTTGGCCTGAATGGCCTGTTGCAGGAATCCGCCCGGATTGTTGCGCAGGTCCAATATGACGCCCTGGTTGGTTCGAGCCTCTGAAATCTCGCGGAGAGCGGCTTCCAGTTCCCTGTCCACACTGGCGGTAAACTGCGAGATTTTGATGTAGGAGATGTCCGTGTTTGGAATGGGACTCCAGCTCACGCTGGGCACTTCTATGCGATCGCGAGTGATGGGGACTCTAAGGGGTTCGTGGACTTCAGACCGGCGAACTGTCAGAACGACTTCGGAATCTGCCGGTCCGCGGACGAGGAAGATTACCTGGTCTAACGACTTTCCTTCGACCGGCTCACCATCCACTTCCAAGATTACGTCCCCGGCCAGAATGCCCGCTTGTTCGGCAGGGGAGCCGTCGATTGGAGCTACGATCAGG
>VYDA01000406.1:2725-3062 GCA_009843665.1 Caldilineaceae bacterium SB0675_bin_29
ACAAAGGGGGCTACGACGTAATCCCAAGCTTCCCAGACTCAGATGAACTGGGAGGGACGTTCCCCGGCAGCCATCGCGGAACGAATTGAGAACCCGGAGATATTGCCGCCGACAAATGCCAGCGCCATCAGCCAAAAGACCACTGCAGACAGGGCAACCCGCCTAGCATATTTGTTTCGGGTCGGTCTTATCATGCCTTTGGATCCGTGGATGCTTTGCAAGCCATGCCGGTGAAGATTGTGCATGACAATTACGTAGAGTCTCGATTTTTTTTGAAGTAATATAAAAAAGTATCAATTATGAACGAGGTTTTGGCAAGTGTAGGAAGGGATTTCCA
>VYDA01000648.1 GCA_009843665.1 Caldilineaceae bacterium SB0675_bin_29
CCGATTTGTCTGATCAGGGATTCCCCGACGCTGTCAGGTCTGACGCAGACGGCGACGGCACAGGAAGCGTTGACGGAGAGCGGGAGTACGCCACCAGGTTCGACTTTTCCGACTTTGGCGGGCTGTTGCGGGCGACGGAACAGTGCACGGGCGTGGGAGCCTGCCGCAAGACTCTGACGGGCACCATGTGCCCGTCTTACATGGCTACGCGCAATGAAATTGACAGCACGCGCGGCCGGGCCAATGCCCTGCGGCTGGCCCTTTCCGGGGGCCTGGAGGCGACCGGATTCGGCGACGAGGAGCTGCTTCCGGTCCTGGATCTGTGCCTGGAGTGCAAAGCGTGCAAGCGAGAGTGTCCCACAGGCGTGGACATGGCGCGCCTCAAGAGCGAATTCCTGCACCAGTATCACGCGCGTCACGGGGCGCCGTTCAAGGATCGCGTGCTGTCGAGGGCTGATCGCATCGCGCGCTGGGGGAGTCGACTGGCGCCGCTTTCGAACTGGCTGGCCGCGTCCGGCCCCGTTCGACGCGTGAACGAGGCGGTATTCGGCCTGGATCGACGGCGTCCTTTGCCCGCGTTCAGCGGACGACCGTTCACGCGGAGAAGACGCGACAACAGTTTTGCGGTCACCACTGCAGAGGCAGATGTAGCTCTGTTCGCGGACACGTTCAACAATTACTACGAACCGGAACAGCTGGCGGACGCTATGGAATTGCTGCAAAACTGCGGGGCAGAGGTGACGGTTGCGCCGCAGGTCTGCTGCGGCAGGCCGCTTATCTCAAAGGGCTTTCTGGATGGGGCTGCGCGGCAGGCCGCGGCAACGACCTCCGCGCTTCTGCCCCTGGCCGAGAGCGGCATTCCCATACTATTCTGTGAACCCAGCTGCTACTCGGCGGTGCAGGACGACCATCCCAGGTTGCTGCGCGGCGCAGGACAGGAGGATGCCCGCAAGGTGGCCGGGGCCTGCCAGCTGGTTGAAGAGTGGGCCGGGCCGCGCATAAGGCCGACGAAGCCAGGCCCTTCCAAGGTCATCGTTCACGGGCACTGCCACCAGAAGGCCCTCGTGGGCATGCAGCCGCTGCAGAAGCTTCTTGCGGCCATACCTGATTGCGAAGTGAACGTGCTGGACAGCGGCTGCTGCGGGCTGGCGGGATTGTTCGGATATGAGCACTACGACGTCTCGAAACTGATCGGCGAGCGCCGTCTGTTGCCAGCCGCCCGCGAGTTGGAGGAGAACGAGGTTCTCGTCAGTCCTGGATTCTCTTGCCGCCAGCAGATCAAGCATTTCGCCGGGGTACAGTCCCAGTCGCCGACCTCCCTACTTGCAGCGTTGCTCTGACAGAGGCGGCGCCGACCGAAGCGGCCTGTCCTGGAAGAAGATGTGGGTCTGATAGTAGTGGTTTTGTGCGCGTGTAGTATACTAACGGCAGTCCGAGCGGCTGCCTTTCATGATTCCATTTGCCACCCCCAACTCACAACCTTGAACAGAAGGAAGCCTTTGAAACTCAGGTCATTTCTCCCTCTGAAGACTCGGCGCGGCGCTCGTCCTGGCGAGAATGCTACAGCTGAGAGGACCGGCCCATTCCATCGACAGGCCCCAATAGCGGCGGGAGTGCGGCCGGGCGCCGCAGGACTCATCCTGCTGGTCCTGCTGTCACTTTCCGGGTGCGCGGGGCCAGATGGCGCATCGACTCCGACTCCAACCAAGACGCCGGAAGCAGCTGGAGGGCAGCCGGCCGCGGAAACAGCAACTCCTCCACCGGCCAGCGCTGCAGAAGGCTCCAACACAGCCGCGGAGGGTGAAAGGGCGACCGCGACGGCTGTACCGGGAAGCGTGGCGCGCTATACAGGGCTGCCACTGGCCGACCCATCATTGCTACAGGAAACGCCGGTATTGGTCTGTATCAACAATGACATTACCAGCCGATCCGCCCATTACGGCCTGAACGAGGCAGATGTCACATACGAATTCATCGTCGATGGCTTCCACCTCACACGCCTCACCAGCTTGTACCAGAGCATCCCTGCAAGGGAAATCGGACCTGTGCGGAGTGCTCGCTGGCCCAATATTCACACTACCTATATGTTCGACGGTATACTGGCTTGCTCCGGCGGCAGCGACGGCATCCGCTATCTACTGAAGAACGAAGTCGGGTTCCCATACCTGGACGCCGACTCGGAAGATCCGGAAAGCGTCACCTACTTCTTCAGTGTAGGCGACAACTATCGCACGCGCTTGCGGACGAGCGTCGACAGGGTGCGCAGGTGGATGATCGACACGGCCAAGACCTGCGACGTATCGCCGCTGCTGCCCTACTGCTTAGAGGTTTTCACTCCCTGGCTGGAAGGCCAGAAAAGCAATCCACGGCCGGTAGAGCGGGCAAGCTTTTCCTTCAGTGGGACGCCCCAGGATTTTTGGGCCGATGAGGCGACAACAGTTCGCATCCCCTACCCTGAGAAAAACGGTGTCGAGTGGCGCTACGACGCGTCAAGCGGACTCTACCTGCGATATCAGAGCGGCGCCGTGCACATGGACCAGGCGACTGGCCAGCAGATCAGCAGCGAGAATGTAATCGTTGTCTTTGCCGAACATGAGCTGACTAATATCGTTGAGGACAGCCTAGGCACGCTCAGCGTCAAGATCAATCTCTACGGGTTCGGAGATCTGCGCGTCTTTCGGGACGGCAAGGTCTACGAGGGGACCTGGCGCGCTAACGACCAGAGCCCACCGCGCTGGCTCGGCCCTGGCGAGCAGCCGATAACATTGAAGCCGGGCCGTACGTGGATTCAGGTCGTGCGCACGAGCGACAGAATCAGTTATCAGTAGCGAAGAGAGATGCTCCCACGCTGTCACCGGCTTTCGGGGGACGCCGCGGCCTGAGTTAGCAGGGAATGGCCGCCCGGGTCTGCAGTTCATCAGCAACCGGCCACTAGCCATTGGAGTTCGCGAATGTTGCGGGTCAAGATTGTCTGTACAATTGGGCCGACCAGTACCGATCCTGAGATACTCGCTCAAATGATCGATGCGGGCATGAATGTAGCCC
>VYDA01000076.1:0-926 GCA_009843665.1 Caldilineaceae bacterium SB0675_bin_29
CTCCTGGAACTGGGCTGGGTGATGAACGGACGCAGACTGTTCTCGGGTATTGGTGCAGGCCACTTCCTGGAGTGGAGAGAGCTCATAAGTCTCGAAGCAGTCTACCCCTACACCTTTCCGCAAGATCGTCCCCGACTGCCTCTCTACGTCTTTCCGATTGCACTCGCCGCTCTGGCAACGGCGTTGTTCAGACAAGAGCGACCATTGCGTCTCTTCGCACTCGTGACTCTGCTGCTGACTGTAGGTCTCAGCTGGCTTATGACCGGTGCCAGCTCCTGGTTCTGGTTCACGGGTGAACTGATCTTGGACCAGGTGCAGTTCCCCTGGCGGTGGCAGATATTTGTCGCCCTTGGAGCTGCCCTTCTTTTGGGAGCTGCGACAGAGGCTGTTCATCTGCTCGGTCGAAAGAGACTGAGTTTCATATTTCCAGTGAGTCTTGCAATTTCGGCCTGCCTTGTCGCCTATGCTACGGTCGGCCTCGAGTATGAGACGACCCAAGACAGCTCTGAACTGCCTCACTGGTCGGCATCCTTGGAGGACTGGCTGGCGCAGGCGCCAATCAGCCCTTGGGGGCAACACCTCTTGCCCATCTGGTCCGCCGGCACCATGTTGGAGGCTGCCAAAGCTGGGATATATCCGTGGGAGCAGCAGGCAGGCCCCGCCCCGGTCAGCGCCGCGGCCGTAACCCCGAAAAGAGTAGGACTCCTTCAGCAGCGGTACACGGTCACGACTGATCAGCCCTTTCGAATTCTATTCCATCAGTTTTATGTTCCCTCTTGGCAAGTCTCGGTGAATGGTAATCGGGTCGAAGTCGAGCCGGAGACCGGACTCGGGCTGGCCAGTGCCGTGATCCCTCCTGGCACGCACGACGTCACCTTCGCATGGGAGACGACACCTGCGGTGTGGCTCGGCAGGACAATGACGTT
>VYDA01000076.1:936-3038 GCA_009843665.1 Caldilineaceae bacterium SB0675_bin_29
GGCTGCTGGGCTTTGTTCTGCTTTGCAAGAAGAACAATGTTTTGGGTTTGCTCCGGCGGGAGCATGCATTTGGAACCGGGTGGGCGCGGAGTTTCTTGTCGCCAGCTGTCTGGCTGTCAGTAGGTGTGGTTTTGTTACTGGGGGCCTCTGGCATAACCGCGCGCACCTGGGAGGTAACGGCGATAGGCGCAGATTATGGGTTTATCCGGCTGGAAGGGGTGCGCTCGCCTGCACCGTTGCGTGCAGGAGAATTGGCCTCGGTTCATCTGACATGGCTGGCCAAAGATTCTGGAGAACCGGTCAGCGCGTTCGTGCACCTGGTTGACGAGTCGGGAAACGGACTGAGTCAGCATGACGGCCCGCCTGGCGGGAAGGACACGCCCTTTCAGAGCTGGATGCCGGGTCTCATCCTGTACTCAACACACAACATTACAATACCGGAAGCCCTGCCGCCCGGACGTTACCGGCTCGTGGCCGGCCTCTACTACCCCGAGCGAGCCCATGAGCCACTCGTCCCAGCCAATGGCAGCAGCCCTAGACTGGACATTGGCAACGTGGATGTGATTCCGTGATGGACCTGCCAGGTGTACGCCGGAGACAGGCGCCGGCTTCAGAAGTACGATTCACGCTCTTAACTCATACGCAATCCACGGAATCGATTTCTGCTGAATGGGGCTCCCAAAAACCTTCTGCGCCGTCCGAATGTTAAGCTTCTCCGCAGATTTTGAGCGCTCCTGTCAGCCCTGATGATGCCTGGGGTCAATCGCATCCCGAAGTCCGTCGCCGATGAAGTTGATGCTCAGAACGGTCAGCAGAATCATCACAGCCGGAGGTACCCAGATCCACGGGCCGTCCTGAAGCACGTCCAAACTGCGCGCCGTTTCCAGCATGTTTCCCCAACTGGGCGTGGGCAACGGAATGCCGACGCCGAGGAAGCTCAACCCCGCCTCAAGAAGTATGGCGCCGTTGACGTCGAACGTCACCGATGCCAGCAAGGGCGCCACTACGTTCGGCAATACGTGAGCGACAATTACGCGCCGGTTTCCCGCGCCCAACGAGCGCGATGCCAGCACGAACTGCTGCTCTCTGAGCGAAAGTACCTGCCCCCGCACAAGGCGAGTTATACCCGGCCAGCTGAAGATGCCAATCAGGAATATCACACTCGCAATGCTTTGACCCAGGTAGATGGCCGCCGTCAGGATGATGACAACCCTGGGGAAAGTCATCACCACGTCGGTGAAGCGCATGATGACCTGGTCGGCGATGCCCCGATAGTAGCCTGAAATCGCACCCAGGATTACGCCGATAACCGTCGAAATCGAAGCCGCGGCAAAACCCACCGCCAGCGACACGCGGCCTCCGTACAGGGTCCGGCTCCAGATGTCTCGCCCCACCCGGTCTGTCCCCAGAAAGTGGGCCGCGCTCGGCGACTGAAACTTGTCCTGCAGGTTGAGGGCGGCATAGTCGTATCGCGCGATCAAGGGGGCAGCTACCGTCGCCAGGAGTACGATCGCGAAGAGGACTAGGCCTGCCAAAGCCAGAGGATGACGGCGAAACCTGCGCCAGGCTTGCGCAGTCGGGGACTGGGATTGAACGCTTCGCCTTCCAACTTCAAGAGACATATCAGCAAGTCGTCCCGGGGCTTATCGTACGGATGGCCGAGTCAACTGAACAGGACACCCGCTTCGACCAGGTGGACCTTCCAACCTAGGCGTAGCGGATTCTGGGGTCGGCCACAGCATAGGCCAGGTCTGTAACCAAGTTGGCGGTCAATACCACAAGCGCCGTGACCAACATGATCCCCATCACCATGGGATAGTCTCGCGCCGCAACCGCGTCGACCAGCAGCGCTCCCATGCCGGGCCAGCTGTAGATCGTCTCGGTAAAGAGCGCACCCGCGACCAGTGTAGGCAGGCTCAAGCCCACAACCGTTACCACTGGTAGCAGAGCATTACGGAAGACATGGCGCCATGTCACCACCGGCGGCTTCAACCCCTTTGCTCTCGCCGTACGAACATAGTCCTCCCCCCGCACCTCCAGCATGCTGAATCGCGGTTAGCGCATGAAAGTCGCCAAATTGAAATTCGCCAGCGTCCCCGCCG
>VYDA01000388.1 GCA_009843665.1 Caldilineaceae bacterium SB0675_bin_29
GGCAAGGACCTAGCAGTTACTATTTGCCAGTGAAAGCGAGGTGAAGCGGCATGTCTACGCTAGGGAACGGAATCGGTTACAGCCCGGCCATCCACGCGCCGGGGGAACGTCAGATTACCTTCAGCCAGGCCATTCACGAAGCCGTTGCCGAGGAGA
Source organism: Caldilineaceae bacterium SB0675_bin_29 (assembly GCA_009843665.1). Taxonomy (GTDB): domain Bacteria; phylum Chloroflexota; class Anaerolineae; order Caldilineales; family Caldilineaceae; genus Bin5. The sequence continues at coordinate 157 of VYDA01000388.1, forward strand.
TGGCCCGCGACGAGCGCGTTTTTGCCATCGGTGAAGATATTGCCGTGGCCGGCTCGGTATTCAAAGTGTTCGTCGGCCTGTATGAGAAGTTCGGCCCGGAACGGGTTATCGATTCACCCATTTCGGAGGCGGGTATTGCCGGCATCGGTGTGGGCGCGGCCATCACGGGTATGCGGCCAATCGTGGACATCATGTTTTGCGACTTTGCCACCCTGGTGATGGACCAGCTGATCAACCAGGCGGCCAAGACGCACTACATGTCCGGCGGCAAGCTGAGGGTGCCGATGGTCTTGCGGACGACGATGGGGGCCGGTAGCCGCACGGCGGCCCAGCACAGCCAGTCTCTGCATGCGCTCTTCAGCCACATTCCCGGCCTGAAGGTGGCGATACCGGCCACCCCTTACGACGCCAAGGGGCTGATGAAGAGCGCCATCCGCGACGACAATCCGGTCGTCGTTTTCGAAGACAGGACGCTCTTTCAACAGGAGGGGCCGGTGCCGGAGGCGGAGTATACCCTCCCCCTGGGCGAGGCGGACGTGAAGCGCACGGGCGACGACATCACAATTGTCGCGACCAGTTCAATGGTGTACGTTGCCCTGGAGGCGGCGGACAGGCTGGCGGCGGCCGGCATCAGCGCGGAGCTGATCGATCCGCGCACGACGTCCCCTCTGGACACCGGGACACTGGTCCAGTCGGCCCGAAAGACCGGCCGGGCGCTTGTGGTGGACGAGGGGTACCGGCAGTATGGCGTCACCGGCGAAATTGCCGCGGTCATCGCCGACGGCGCATTCTACTATCTCGACGCGCCGGTCAAGCGTATCGGCGCCATGAACGTGCCGGTGCCGTTCTCGCCGGCGATGGAGGACTTGACGATCCCCAAAGTCGACTATGTTGTCGAGACGGCCAAGGCCATGTGCGGGAGGTGAGGAGAGAGTGAAGAGGAGTGAGGAGAGAGAGGAAACATCGCTTGTCTCACTCGGGCCGGCGGATAAACTATAGTTCAGGAGTCACGTTTTTCTCATTTTTTCCGGTGCCAGGTTCCGTTGACATTTCGGGAAGGCCGCTCAGAATTCAGCAAGAACGGAAAGCGGGCAGGCCTGACAGGGATTTTCCTCGCTTGCATGTTGTGATAAACAGAACCAATTGATCCGCGAAGTCACTCGAAAAACACCTTTTTGTCCGCGGAGGACGCGGAGGGACGCGGAGAACACCCAGGGCAATCGCATCTAAATTGGTTTGCCAACATTGCCGAAGTTAGCCAGAGAGTCCACGAAGGGGATTCTCAAGGAACAGACGTAGAGCCTACACGAGGGGCAGGCACAAGGCCTGCACCTACATTTCGGGCAGCCTCCCAAGAAATTGACGCAATAGGATGCAATTGCCCTGCTGCCCTATCCCAGCCATGGGACATCAGCAGTAAGCATATGGTATAGTGGGGCGCAACAACGAAAGGGCAATAATTGGACTGGGCATGAGAATAGGCGAGTTGCTGTGGCCCCAGGACAGAGTCGATCACATTGCGCGACACGGCATTACGATAGATGAAGTCGAGGAGGTATGCTTCGGTCGTCCACTGGTTCTACGTGCAAAGTCCCGAGGAGAGAATCCAACCTACTATATTTTGGGACAAACAGATGCGGGCCGCTACCTGTTCTGTGTGGCAGTTCAATTTCCTGATGGCAGAGGACTCCCTGTCACCGCTAGAGTGATGACAGGAAGGGAAAGACGGCGATATAGACAGTGGAGGAATCGATGAACGGCAATAAAATTCTGCAGACCGATTCGATCCAGGAGCTCGCCGACTTCTGGGACACTCATGATCTAACCGACTTCGATGCCGAACTTGAGGAGGTGGACGAACCGGTCTTTTACCGTCAAACCACCGTCACCGTTCGTCTTGAGCCGGACGAATCCCGGATTGTCAGGTCGCTTGCCCGGTTGCACGGAATCTCCCATGCGCAACTGATTACCCAATGGGTTGTCGAACGCATTCAGGCTTCCTCGCGATCGGCAACTTAGCGCCTGTCATCGACATACTCAACGGCGAACAGTCTCAGGCATCGTGACTGGTGTGCGAAACTCCAGCAGCGTCCTCCTGAAAGTTCTCTCCCAATAAGATGCGTATGCCCTGGGAGAACACCTCTTTGTCCGCGGAGGACGCGGAGAACACCTTTCTTTGATCCGCGAAGGCACGCGGAGGGCCAGCAATAGGGGCAATCACCAGGGCACCCACAAGGGGTGCCCCTACGGTAGGGACAGCTGGTTGAAATGTCGATGGGCCCAAAGCAGAGGGGGGAACGAACATCCCAGGGCTAACCGGGACCGAGGATCGATGATTTCTGTCAGGGGGTCATTGCAGGTCGGGCGGGTGTTCAGTTCAGTTCAGGTCGAATATTATTGTGAGCTCCCTCAAGCTACACGAATATAGTAAGGCAAGGCTTATATACTTTAGTAGCCATTGCTAGATGACCTGCCCCAGTCCTTGCCGGACTAACATAACCTGTGGTATAGACATCGGGGTCAGGGCACTCTGACCATCCTCTGTATCCCCCTGGAGGACCGCGATGCGTCCGTCCACTCAAATATACCTGCGTTTGCTGCGCAGGTACCTGCGCCCGCAGTTGGGACAGACGCTCCTGCTTCTGTCTGTCCTTTGCGCCAACTTACTCCTTCAACTTATCAACCCCCTGATCATGCGTCGTTTGCTGGATTCGGCGCTGGCCGGTGGATCGGTTGACCTGCTCACGCGCCTGGCGTTTTTGTTCATTGCCATTGCCGTCGTTCAGCAGACGGCGGCGGTAGGCAGCACTGTTCTGGCGGAAAATGTAGGTTGGCGAGCGACCAACGCTCTGCGACGGGACCTGGCGCGGCACTGCCTGCG
>VYDA01000686.1 GCA_009843665.1 Caldilineaceae bacterium SB0675_bin_29
CTCCAACCCGCCTCCCCACATCAGCACTCCCATTAGGAGCGGCAGCCAGAGATCCAAGAGGCCAGAAACAGGCGCCGACTGCCACGACATGGGATCCGCGATCAAGGGAGCAAAGAGCCGCGGCCATAGTACGTTTCGCCAGACGAGAACTACCGTGTACCCCAGGCCCGCCCCGACCAGGACGTATTGCCCCAGGCGCGCCAGAAAACTGTCCCGGACAATGTAGCTGCCGATCATCAGAGATATAACGAGACCCAGGATCAAGCCTGCATCCTGCATGACGCCGGGAAGGCCGCTGCTGAACGGGCTCAAGACATTCTCCGTTCAGTGAGTCCGGCCAGGTTTCCAAGCAACACGGCGGCAATCAGAATGCCCACGCCCCAGTTCAGGCCGCTGACCTGCCTCAACGATCGGGCCTGCTCCTCGACGCTGCGGGCGCGCTCCAGGCGGCGGGCATAGGCGTTGCCGCCGTCCCAGCCGCTCACGAGCCCGGCCAGCTGTCCGCTGTGCAAATAGGGCCGAACCGACGGATCAACCACGGCACTGGTGGCCGCAACGACCGCGCCGCCGTTAAGTGGCTGCACCTGCTCCAGCCACCGCCGCACATCTTCAGCGCGGGCGGCTATCACCACCGTCAATACCGGCCCCGCGTCACCTAACCCGGCGATGCTGAACCGTTCTCGCAGTTCGACCCAGCTCGGGTCCACCGGCAGGGCCCGCGCCGGCGCGACCCCCAGGAGTGGAAGTGAAGCGCTGCCGCCGGGAAGATATCCTCCTTCGATGACCAGGTTGGCTGTAATCTGCGAACGCGACGGTCGTTGCAACGACGCCTCGGCTCTGGCGATAGTCCGTCGTGCGCTGGCCGGCCCGCCCGGCAACTGGCTGAAAACGATCAGTTTCGCCTGCTCTTGCAGCAGATGTTCGATGATCGGCTGCGCAATCAGGTCCATCTCGCCGGCAGTCGCCGGGTCGTACGCCCAGTATACGAGGACAAGGCTGTTCGGCTGTAAAGAATCGATCTGCCGGTGGGCCTGCTCCAGCCCAGGCAGTGCGTGCGGGCCCGCGCCTCCAGGACGACCCTGCGCCCCCCAAATCAGTGCGCCGGCCATGCACAGTAGCAGCATCAGTTCCAGCCAGAACCGTCGCTGCAGGCCGTTTCCGTTCTGTGATGGCTCCTCAACGCTTGCAGCCGCGTCCGGGACGGAGCCGACCGCCGTCGGCAGCTCTTCGGAAAAGAGACGGCGAAGGTGCCTGCGTTCCTCTTCGTCTACAGCCGGTTCTGCGCTAGGTGCAGTCGGATGGTCGCGTACAGGATCGTTGGCACTGGAGCTAGGCGTGATGTACGTGAGCGGATCAGCCGGTTCGAGCAGGCCGCCAAGTCCTCTCAGCAGGGGACCCGCTTGGGAGGGGCCGCGGCCCGGTCCCTCGCCGTGAGCTTCCTCGTCCGTTTCGTCCTCTTCGGCACCCAAATGGGGCCAGCTTCGGGATTGGTCTGGGTCGGAGCTTCTGGTCGGAGGCTGCTGTCCTGGGCCTTCCTCGCCAGGTTGGGGAGGAGCCGCCTCCTGATCGTCGATGCGCGCCTCTGGCCCATCATCGGATTCGCCAGACGGTGCAGAAGGCGGCTTCTGGCCCGCAATGATGGTGCCGCATTGGATACAGAACTGGGAAGCAACCGGATTGCTATAGCCGCAATGTGGACAGTCCGAAGTCGCCATCAGCGCAGCGGTCTCCAAGTCAGAGCAATTTGAACGAAGGCTGATAGCGGCCGCATGTCAATACGGCCGCAATCGGGTAACTGGATCTACTTCGCGCTGTTTACAATCAGTCGCAGGCTGATAAAGAGGACTGCCAGCGCGCCTCCGAGCAGGACGCCGCGCATCGCAGCCATCACAGGAAACGAAAGAAGCCAGTCTACCAGATCCACCAGCGACCTGGGCACGATCTGATAGAGAAAGGGCGTCTGCACTAGGAGCATCAAGAGGGCCCCGGCCAGAATCCAGATGCCCCCAGGTCTGTCGACGCGCAGAAAGTGGTACGCCGCGCTTAACAGAAAGACCCCGCTCAGCGCAAAAAGCGTTGCCTGTCCTGGTGCCAGCACCGCATCGAACACCCACTCAGAAAGCAGACCTGTCGTTCCCTCAGGTGAGGAGAGCCCGGCACCCACAACCAGGGCAAAGACGATCAAGAGAAGCAAACTGAGGAGCCACTCTCTTTGCCCGCGCTGTACCCTGACCAGGTGAAACCGCACAGCGTTGGCAATGCCCAGGATTATCGCGAACCCTCCCAGCAGAAGCGCCCATCCGTAAAGCGTTGTCGCAGCTTCAGGCGGCGCAAGGGGCGGTCCCAATCGAGTGGATACAATTACCCCTGCGCTTAACAGGACAACTGCCAGAACAATGCGATTTAACCAGCCTGACCGGGAAGAGAACACTGGCGTCTACCCGAAGATTGAAGAGATCAGGAGCACGATCGCCAGCAGGACGCCCGCCCACCGTTCTCCTCTTCTTATCCAATCGTCATCCACGGGCTCCTCAGACCTGGGTAGAGACGACTGGTTGATTACGGCTGGCAACAACTCAACGTCAGAACCCTCGCCATCGGCAGAAGTCGGCAACCGCACAGACCAGTCCAACCCCAGTGGCATCGCGCCCCGGCCCCCCCGCTGCCCTTCCAGGTTGAGTACAGCGGCGTACTGAGCGCTGTCAGCACCCGCATAGAGTACCGTTCGATCTGCATCCTCGGATCGTTCCAATAGCACTTCCGCTTCCTCCTCGGATGCCGCGCTGGGAACGGCCGCGGAATGGAGTCGACGGCCGCCAACTGCAGGCCGCCAGACCAGCATAGCCAGCAGCCAGAGCCAGCCATCACCTCCGGTCACAACTATCGGATGTTGCGGTCCCAGATTCTGACGGGCGATGCGGCTCAGAGCCAGCAGCTTCAGCAGTCCGCCCCGGTAGAGCGAGTCGAGGCCCAGGCCGAACAGCGGCGTTTCCCCGGACTCATTGGCGTTGTCCGCTAGCTGCCGCCATG
>VYDA01000578.1 GCA_009843665.1 Caldilineaceae bacterium SB0675_bin_29
ATATTCGGAGCTACAGTCGGTACCGGAAGGGTCACTGGCCAAAGCCGCCGACTGACCCTCCGATAGCTCATTCATAGACCTGAAATCGAACCAGGATTTGGGGGCCTACGCAGTTATCTTTCCAATCCCCGGAATAGTTGCGTAGGTCTCCATTCGCTTGTACACACCACAGTAAGGCGCCGCGTATCCGTCTTCCGGAGGCGATAGAACGCCAGAAGGTGACACAGAAGGACAGCAGCTCGACCAGAGCTATTGGATAGCAACGACAGGGTGCCTGTGAACGCGGTAGTTCCATTCGCTTTGTGTTGACTGGTCTTTAGTGGGCATGGTAGTTCTCCTGGCGACATCTGGCATTCGGGTTCAGTGGTCAGATGATGGTAGGAAGCGACGTCTATACTGGACTGTTACTCCACTTTTTGCTGTGCTATACTGCGCACGGCGGGCCGAGGCGGCCTGTCCAACTTTTCGCCGCTGTTAGCTGAGTGAGGCGCGTCGGTTGTCAGTTGCGCTCTCTCGCTGTGCAGCGGCGCTGTTGACATCATTTCACTGGCTGATTTCCGATGTAGCGGGAGGTCAGCACGCCATCCCATGCGGAGAATCTAACAATGCGCGCGAATCCGATTCGCAAGTTGCTCGATGCGGGCAAACCGACGCTGGCGACCCATATTCACAGTGTGTGGCCGAATGTTGTGGAGGCGCTGGGCCATACGGGTCTTTATGATTACGTGGAGTTTGTGGCTGAGTATGGAACGTATACCCTGCACGATCTGGACAACATCTGCCGGGCGGCGGAGTTGCATGGGCTGGGCTCGATGATCAAGATCGACTGGGCAAACAATGAGTTTGTTGCGCAGCGGGCGGTGGGGTCGGGGTTCAACAGCGTGCTGTATTCGGACGTGCGCTCGGCGGCGGGTGCGGCGGACTGCGTGAGCTATGTGCGGGCGGATACGCCGCATGCGGGGGGCACGTTCGGGGTGGCGACGCGGCGGTTCTCGTACATGGGATACGGGGGCAATGAGGCGTACGTGCAGGCGCTTGACGATATTGTGGTGGCGCTGATGCTGGAGAAGAAGCTGGCGCTGGATGAGCTGGACGAGATTCTGGCGGTGGACGGGGTGGAGATGCTGCAGTGGGGGCCGTCCGATTTTTCGATGAGTATCGGGAAGTTGGGACAGCGGAATGATCCGGAGGTGCAGGCGGCGTCGCAGAAGGTCATTGATGGCTGCATGGCAGCCGGCGTTCATCCGCGCATTGAGATTGGTACTGCGGATGATGCGAAGCGTTACCTGGATATGGGAGCGCGACACTTCTGCATCGGCACGGACATCGCGATACTAAATCAATGGTGGCAGAAGGAAGGCGAGGGCATGCGTCGAGCCCTGGAGGGCTAGGAGTTAGGGGCCAGGGGCTAGGGGCTAGTGTCGACCGCGGAAGCCGATAATCTGGCGGCAACCGCCTATATGACAGAGAGTCTAATGACATCTATTCGATCGTATCGGGATTTGATAGTCTGGCAGAAGTCCATCGACTTAACTTTACGGACTTACAAGCTTACGGGCCGCTTCCCTTCTGAGGAAAGGTATGGACTCACTTCACAGATGAGACGGGCGGCGGCTTCGATTCCGGCAAATATCGCGGAAGGGCACGCGAGGCGCTCAACTGGGGAATATCTCCAGTTCCTTGGTATAGCGCGAGGATCTCTAGCGGAGCTGGAAACTTTTCTGACTCTGTCGGAGAGATTGGGGCTGATTGGAAGCGAGATCAGTGACAGTTTGTGGGAGAACTGCGCCGAGATCAGCAAGATGCTGGCCGGCCTTGTGCGCTCGATTTCTCAGAATAGGAGATGAGGGTTTAGCCGACGCGTTGGAGGAAGCGGACGTCGTTGGTGAAGAAGTAGCGGATGTCGTCGACGCCGTATTTGAGCATGGCGATGCGCTCGGGGCCCATGCCGAAGGCGAAGCCGCTGAAGACGGCGGGGTCGTAGCCGCCGTTGTGGAGGACGATGGGGTGGACCATGCCGGCGCCGAGGATTTCTAGCCAGCCGGTCTGTTTGCAGATGCGGCAGCCTTTGGCTTCGCAGAGGACGCAGCCGGCGTCGACTTCGACGCTGGGCTCGGTGAAGGGGAAGTAGCTTTTGCGGAAGCGGAGGGCGCAGCCTTCACCGAACATTTGATTGGCGAAGTTTACGAGTGTGCCCTTGAGGTCGCTGAAGGTGACGTTGTGGCCGACGACGAGGCCTTCGACCTGGTGGAACATCATGTCATAGCGGGCACTGACATCCTCGTGGCGGTAGCATTTTCCAGGTAAGATGACGCGGATTGGCTCCGGACAGTATTCGCGCATGGCGTGGATCTGGCCGGGGCTTGTGTGTGTGCGGAGGATGACGCCGGGGGTGGTGGTGTAGAAGGTGTCCCACATGTCGCGGGCGGGATGGCCCGGGGGGATGTTGAGGAGGCCGAAGTTGTAGTCGTCGGTCTCGACTTCGGGGGAGTCGTAGACCTGGAAGCCCATCTGGCCGAAGATTTGGGCGATCTCACGCAGGGTCTGGTTGCTGGGATGGATTTTGCCGAGGGTGGGTCGGCGGCCGGGCATGGTGACGTCGACGCCTTCGGCGGCGAGGGTCTGCTCCATCTCCTGGTGGCGGATGGCTTCCTGGCGAGTGTGGAGGGCCTCTTCGAGGAGGTTTTTGAGCTGGTTGCCGGCGCGGCCGGCGGCTGGGCGTTCCTCGCGGGGCAGGTCGCTGAGGCCGCGCAGGAAGTTGGTGAGGGCGCCGTTGCGGCCGAGGTAGTCGCGGAACCAGGCTTCGGTGGCCTCGACGGTGCCGGCGGCATCCAGTTCTTCTTGTGCGCGGGTTTGTAGTTCTTCAAGCGCCTGCATTTTTCATCTCACAGTTCTGGTATCAGATCATTGAATGACGGCGGCAAATGGCCGCCGTTTTTTGCGCGTCCGTCAGGTGCCAATCGTAGTGGAAAAGGGGCGGGGAGTCAAAATCTCAGCCCTGACGCTGCCTGAATCAGGATTTGCAG
>VYDA01000048.1 GCA_009843665.1 Caldilineaceae bacterium SB0675_bin_29
GCACTGGACTTGCTTGACAGCAGGGCCGCCGCAATCCGAGCCCACGGAACCACAAGCCACTGTCCGACGTTCCCACTAGAATATCAGACAAACGAATACCGAACAAAGCACACCGCGAAGACGAACTGCGCCACGCGTTGGTCTTGGCTTAGCCTGGTGTTACAATTGGCTGGCTGCCGGACCAATGGTCAGCGGGCTCCTCTTGCCCTCCCAATTTGGAATCCATCTGTGAGAAGCGAACTCATTACACGCCGATCTGCCAATCAGACGCAAAGGGAACCGCTGCTCCTCAATCTGATTCGAGCATCGTTCCTGCTCTTGGTAATCTTCGTACTGTGGGGGGTCATGATTGTGACGCGCGCCCACTTGACTGAACAGTTTCTGGCCGTCGAACAACAATCGGACGCACTGATCGATCCCGATGAAGGCGAGGACGCGCTGACCCCGGAGAACATAGAGGCGCAGATTCTGGTTCTTACCCTGAGACTGCGCGAAGAGGAACTGCGGATTCCTTATGGCGACGATCCCCGTCCCCGCGCTTTCACAATCAACCCCGGCGAACCGGCACGCTATATTGCAGCCCGCCTCGCTGCCGCCGGCTTCATTCGCGACGCTGACCTCTTTAACCTGTATCTGCGAGTCGAAAAACTTGACCGAAACATTGAAGCTGGCAACTTTATGCTGGCCGAGTCGATGACCATTCCGGAAGTAGCAGGCGAACTGCAGCAGGCGCGTTTCGAAGAGGTCCTGGTTACTATCCCCGAAGGCTTCCGGGCCGAAGAGATCGCCGAGCGTTTGGCAGCGAATTTTGTTATCGACAGCGAACGATTTCTGACCGCAGTCCGCCAGCCCCGGAGTTTGGCCATATTGGATGGCTACGATTTTTTGAATGACCTTTCTCCTGGCGACTCTTTGGAAGGCTATCTCTTCCCCGACACCTATCGTTTTCCTGTCAATGCCAGTGGGCCGGAAATCATCCTCGCTTCCATGTTGGACAACTTTGAAAACAGGGTAGGCGTCGACGGTCTCAGTGGTGGCGGCAGCGGCATCAGCGGCCATGAACTCATCACCCTGGCCTCGATCGTAGAACGGGAGGCTGTCCAGGATGACGAGCGTCCTCTGATCGCAAGCGTTTACCTCAACCGCCTCACCAATAGCTGTCCCGATGTTGGTGGGACATACCTCCAGGCCGACCCAACTGTGCAGTATGCCAAGGGCACGACAGGCAACTGGTGGTGGAAGCCGCAGACGATTCAGGAATACGCCCAGGTGGAAAGCCTTTACAATACCTATCTGCATCCGGGACTACCGCCTGGTCCTATCGCCAGCCCTGGATTGAGAGCTATCGAGGCGACCAGGAATCCAGGTCAGACATCCTACTGTTTCTTCCTCGCTACCGGGGACGAAGGCCGTCATGTCTTTGCCCAAACATTGGCTGAACACGATCGGAACTTCAATATCTACGGTTATCAGCCTTAACCCGGCCGTCTTGTGAAGTACCAGGCATGTTGAAGCTCGGAAATGGCCGGTATCGAGTGCTACGGTCGGGCGAAAAATCTGTGGCGGCAAAAATTTTCGCGCTGATTAGATGCTGTGATACGATTGTCCGCGCCGAATTGACAGTTCGTGTCGTCTTCTGTCTATTGTTTTCCTTGTCCCTCCTTTCCTGTAAATCCACGCGGCCTGTTGTGAAAATCGGTCTGTTGGCTCCCTTTGAAGGGCTGCATCGAGAGAGTGGATACGAAGCCCTTTCTGCAATGCGCGCGGCACTTGCCGACTTTCCGCCCAAAGAATTCGAGGCGATTCCTCTCGCCCTGGATACCTCCGCTGACCCGGCGCATGCACGTCGCGCAGCCGCAAAAATGCTCCGCGACGACAGTGTCGTGGCCGTAGTAGGGCCTCTACAAGCGCCTCAGGTCTCCGCTGTGGCCCAAATCATCGTCGCTTCAGGTGTGGAATGGCAGCCGCAGGCGAGGCCCCCCTCCACTGAAGCGGCCCAAAATCTGATCGAAGCGATCATCGCCCGCATGCCGGGAACGAACATTGCGGTTGCCGGACTGGAATTCGGTTGGCCGCAGACCTCCGCTGCGGAGCTGTCTTCAAATACCGGAAAGTCTGTATCTCTGGTCGACGCCGCGGCTGACGGCGCGGAAGCGGACGCAGTGCTCTGGCTTGGTAGTGCCGTGGAAGGCGCGGCGTTTCTTAGCCGCTTGCGATTGCTGGGCCGTACTGTTCCCTTCTGGACTACGGCCGTAGCTGGAAATCCGGTCTTCCATTCGTTGTTGTTGGAACGGCTTGACGGTGCTTCGCCGGGGCCGAATTATTGGGCCATCGCCCTGAGCGAGAATGGAGACCACTATATGCAGTGGGCATCGGCGCATGAGGACGCCCCGCCAACCGCCTTCGCCGTCTACCAGGCCACCCAGCGCGCACTGCAGCAGATTGCCGGCGATGACCTTCCTTCCGGTGAGCGCGACCTGGCCGTCTTCTCGCTCGATCTCGAAGGGAAGAGCGAACTGATCGAGATAGTGCGGCTTCCCTGACGCGGGACAGCCCGGACCGGCAGTCGCGCGCACACCTTGCACCCTGAGTCTACCGCAGAATCTCAAATGCGACTCCTCTTCATCTCCTGGGAGTACCCTCCCAATGTAGTAGGTGGGATCGGAAGACATGTATCGGAACTCGTGAGGGCTTTCATCGCTCTTTCCGGCGAGAATTCGCCTCCCTTCCACCTTGATCTTTTGACACCCCACACCGGCAATGCCCCCCTCTTTGAAGAACTGTCCGAGTCAGTAACCGTCCACCGGGTGGAAACACCCTCGGTCAACCCACTGGACCTCTTTAACAGCGTCGTCGACAATAACCGTTACCTGGTGTCAAAGGCAAGGGAGTTGCACCACAACAACCCCTACGCACTGATTCACGTACACGACTGGCTGACCGCCTCCGCCGGAATCGAATTGAAACATGCCTGGAAGATTCCTCTCGTTACCACCATTCACGCCACCGAAAGAGGGAGACACCAG
>VYDA01000461.1 GCA_009843665.1 Caldilineaceae bacterium SB0675_bin_29
CGGGCCTATTCGGCCCTCCCTTGTGGGGGGGCTCCGCCCCCGCAACGCCCCCCCTTTGCTCGCGCCGCAGTGAGATTGAGGGCAATGTGACGTTGTCCGCCCGCGGCGACCGTGCTTCACCCCATCCCCCGTCCTGGCCGGTTCCGAGTGTGAGCCAGCGCATGCACGACAAGTTCCAAATCGGCCCCAACCTACACCGCTATGACCATCAAGAGCCCGCTACAGAAACCTTGACAGTACAATCCCCCCAGACAGACCGCGCACAGTACGCACACAGAACATGGCTTAGTACTTGCCCCTCATCTACATTTCTGAACTGCCTTCCCCAAAAGTCAGCGGAACCTGATACTTTTCGACTGGGCTGGCCGCGCTTCCTGTTCGCCTCTGTGCAAAGGGCAGAGTACCTGCCCCAGAAAAATGCAAAAGCGCGAGCCGCACAGCTCGCGCCCTTCCACGCCTTCTACTGTTGGTTCCCTCCGTCTGCCTTCACTGGCCGAAGAACAGACTTCCGCCATCACGCAAATCCTGCGGCCGGTGTTGCCACCGCTCAAATCTTCTTCAATACCTGCTGGGCCAGCACCGTCCCTTCTTCCAGCAGCGTCGCAACAGCTTCGTGCGACGAGGCCTCGGCATAGATGCGCAGCAGCGGTTCCGTGCCGCTGGGTCGTATCAATAACCAGCTGTTATTTGTCAGGATGAACTTCACGCCGTCCTGGTTGTTCACCTGTGCAACACTCGTCCCCGTCAGCGCACTCGGCCGGTTCGCGATCAATCCCTCCACCAGGTCCGCCTTGGGGAACGGTTTCACCGCCCGGTCGTCGCGACCATAGCAGAACCTGCCCATATACGGCCGCCCCATCAGTTCATCGATCAGCGCGCCCAACGGTTTGCGCCGCTTGGCTACCATCTCTGTCAGCAGCAGTCCCATCAGCAACCCGTCACCTTCAGGAATGTGGCCGAGTATACTGATCCCACCGCTCTCCTCTCCGCCCAGCAACACCGGCTCCTGCAGCATCAGATCGCTGATGTAATGGAAACCCACCGGTGTCTCGTGCACGTGCAGCCCGTAGTGCGCCCCCAGGCGGTTCAGCATCTGCGTAGTGCTCACCGTCTTGGCGATACTCCCCCGCAGCGACCGGTCCTGAATCAGATAGTCGACCAGCAGCGCCATAATCTGATGCGGGTCGATAAACCGTCCGTCTGGGTCGACCGCCCCGATACGGTCGGCGTCGCCGTCGGTTGCCAGCCCCAGGTGATACTTGCCCGTGGCCATCTCCGCTACCAGCGGCTGCAAATGCTGGGCGATCGGCTCTGGGTGGATCCCGTTAAAACCGGGATTCATCTCGTTCCGCAGTTCAGTTACCTGGCACTCGGCTCCCTCCAGCAGCCGCCGCAGATAAATCCGTCCCGCACCGTACATCGCATCCACCGCGACCGACAGCCCGGCCCGTTCAATCGCATCAAAATCCACCAGGCTCCGCATCTGCGAACGGAAGGCCGGCAACGGGTTGAATCGTTCGATAATGCCGGCCTTCAGCGCCTGCTCATAGGCCAGCATCCTCGGTTGCTCTCCCCGCCCCTCACGCAGATGAATGCGCCGCTCCACCTCCCTATGCGTCGCCGCGCTGGCCGAGCCGCCGTACGACGCCTTAAGTTTGATCCCGTTGTAGCGTGGCGGATTGTGGCTCGCCGTGATCATCACGCCGCCGTCAGCCCACTTGTCAACGATCGCATACGAAATCATCGGCGTCGGCGCATCGGCCTGGCTCAACCAGACCCGAATGCCGTTTCCGGCCAGCACCTCCGCCACCGCCACCGCATAGCGATCGCTCAAAAATCGTGTGTCAAATCCCACAACCAGCGACGGCTGCAAACGCGGCAGCCCCCGGAACTGATCGTTCGTTACGTCCGCGATCGCCTGCGCGACCTTCCGCACATTCTCAAAAGTAAAATCTTCGCTAATGACGGCTCGCCAGCCATCCGTCCCAAATTTTATCGACAACTCGTATCCTCCGCGGCACTGCGAATCGAGCCGGTACGCTCTTTCGCTTATAAATCAAAAGTTCCTACTGTTCGAAATACTGGGCGCGCTTCCGCTTCAAAAACTCGATGCTCTCTCGCATCTCTTCCATCCCGTTGATGCCGTCCTCGATGCTGACCCAGCCATCGAATCCTCTGTCCCGCAGGATCGAAAAAATGGTGTCATAGTCGTTGCTTCCCTGTCCGGTAACGCCGTGCTGCAGCTTATCGGGATACCCGATCAGGCCGTCTGGCAACAGCACCTCTTCCAGCGTCGTCCCCTCTTCCAGAAAACGGTCGCTGGCGTGCATCGTCACCACTCGGTCCGCCACCTGCCGTAGCAGCTCGACCGGATCGTCCCCCGCAACCAGCGCATTCGAAGGGTCGTACTGGACGCCGAAATGAGTCCGCTCCGGGATGGCCTCTAGCAACTCTACAAAAGTCTCCATACTCTGCGCAAATTCCGGGTACTGCCAGTATCCGTCCTTATAATGGTTCTCAAGCCCAAGGACGATGTCGTTCTCCTTGGCGATCCCGATGCATTCCTCAATGCACTCCACCACCCACTCCAGCCCCTGCTCCACCGTCACACCGGGCCTCCTCTGGCCGGAGAGTACGCGGCAGACGGCGCCAGGACCGCCCAGCCTCCGCGTGATTCCGATCATCTGAGCTTCCCGTTCAACTGCCCGCTCCCGCGCGCCCGCGTCAGGGTCCGTGAAATCGGGCGAACAGCACAGCATCGGCATCGCAAATCCTGCCCCCTCAATCGCCTCTCCGATCGAATCGATATAGGCGTCGTCCAGGCTCCAGAAAAAGCCTTCGTACATCTCCAACCCTTCCGCCCCCAGTTCGCCCGCCCGGTCAATCCAATCGAAGACCGACATCGTGCGGTGAAGCGATATATCGTCCAGATAACACTTGGGAAACGCTGCGATTTTCATCGGGCTGATTGCGTGGTTGGCACTACATTCAGTCAATCACACTGTTCAAAGATCG
>VYDA01000280.1 GCA_009843665.1 Caldilineaceae bacterium SB0675_bin_29
GTCCTTTCCCATCTGTCAGGCCGAGATAGACGTCCTCCAGGGTTGTCCGAGAGACGGCGTATTCACGAATGCCCAGGGATTGGACCTGCTGGAGGAGTTCGGTGTCGCTGGCGCCGTAGAGGACCTGGGTGCGGCCGTCTGCCAGGTAGCTGATCTTAAAGTCGAAGCCGTGGGCGGCGCGAAGGTTGGCGATGGTGTCGAGGGCCAACAGTGTGCCGTCGTGGATGATGCCGACCCTGTCGCTGAGGGCTTCGGCCTCCTCCATGGAGTGTGTTGTCAGAAGGACGGTGGCGCCCCTGCGGCGGTAGTCGCGGAGGAGGTCCCAGAGGTCGCGGCGGGACTCGGGGTCGAGGCCGACGCTGGGCTCGTCGAGGACGAGGAGAGGGGGCTCGGCGAGCATGGCGATGCCGACCAGGAGGCGGCGGCGGAGCCCGCCTGACAGATGTTCGGCCGGCTTGTCCTGGTGTTCATCGAGCCCAAGATCGGAGACAAGCTGTGCGGCGCGGCTGGATGCGGTCGATGGAGGCAGACCGCGCAGCTTGCCGAGGATGCGGAAGTGGTGGCGGACGGAGAGGCCGAAGTAGAAGTTGGTCTCCTGGGGGATTACGCCCATGCGGGCCTTGGCTTCGTTGGGGTGCGAGACGGCGTCGAGTCCGAAGACGCGAACTTCGCCGGAGGTGGGCAGGAGCTCGGTCGTGATCTGACGGACGAGGGTGGTCTTGCCGGCACCGTTGGGGCCGAGGATGGCGAGCAGTTCGCCGCGCTCGACGGTCAGGGTGATGTCGCGATTGGCCCAGGTTCCGCTGCGGTAGCGCTTATTGAGGTTTCGCACTTCGACGGCGGCTGGCATCATGTGCCTCGATTGGAGAGTTGGGAGCGGTGGACTGCACCGGCAAGGATTGGGGCTGTGCGTTGCCGGGAGGTTTCTGCCGGTGCGCTTCATCTTAACCCGAAAGGGGTGCGGGGATCAATTTGGGTCTGCGGGTGTGGGTGCGGTCCGTATTGGGATGTGGAGGGGTCAGGTGAGGGATGCGCGATGGCGCATAAGAGGGCAGGCACAAGGCCTGCCCCTACACGGGATTCGGGGAGATGGCGACGGTGACGACGCGTAAGAGGGCAGGCACAAGGGCGAGGAGAGAGTGGAGAGGAGTGAGGAGAGAGAACTGCCGTTTCCCCTGCTTCAGAGATGATCGCGGTTTGGGTATGATTCAGTTGTTGTAAGTGGTGTGGGAGGACTCGCTCCCATTTTGGGATGCACCCATTGCAGGGGGTGGATTTTTCTCCTGCAGATCGTGCGGGTATAGTATGGTTTTGCGGTGACGAAAAATGCGGGGCAGGGCGTCATTTGGGCTGTACATTGTGCCGATGACGCATGGATAGGGAGGGGGTTGGTTATGAGCGTGATAGGCAGAGGCGTCATACGGCTTGTGCGGGGGATAGCGTGGCTGTGGCAGGCGTGCGGGTGCGTGCTAGCCAATGGCGTGCGGCGGCTGTCCAAGGGGAGCTGGGCCGACTATGTGTTGTTCGAGCTTTCGGGCCCTCTGCTGGAGCGGACTCCGCAGCGGCCGCGGTTACTCAGCATTTTTTCGCGAAGCAAGCCTGCGCTGACTGTGGAGGCGCTGCACGATGCGCTGCGGCGGATCGCGGCGGACCCTGACGTGCGGGGGGTTGTTATCCTGGTCAAGGGGGCGCAGATCAGCCTTGCGCAGGCCCAGTCTCTGGCCGACCTTTTTGCGCGCTTCCGAGGCTGGGGCGGCGAGTATAGTTCCGGCACCGCAGCGAAGGAGGTCGTGGTCTATCTGGAGACGTGCGCCGGCGCTGAGTACGTAGTGGCAGCGGCGGCGGACCGCGTTTTCGTGTCGCCGCAGACGGACTGGTCGGTACTCGGGTTGCGGGCTGAGCCGGTCTTTCTGGCTGAGACGTTGCGGCGGATTGGCGTCGAGGCGGAGGTGGTGAAGGTGGCTCCCTGGAAGACTGCGTTCGACACGCTGGAGCGTAGTGAGATGAGTGCGGCACACCGGGAGCAGATGGAACGGCTGCTTGACGGCTGGTATAGTGAGATGGTGACGGCGATCAGCAGGGGTCGCGACAGAAGCGAAGAGCAGGTACGCGCGGCTATCGATAGTGCGCCTTTGACGGCCAGGGAAGCCGTGGAGTCGGGTCTGGTTGACGACGCCGTCTACGAAGACGAGCTGGCGAAGGTCCTGGGCGGGACGAAGGAGGAGGCGCGTATCCTGCCCTACGATCAGGTTAGCCGAACGCTTTACCGGCGTCCCCGGCTGCGGCACCGGAAGGGGATCGGTGTCATTTCGCTGAGCGGAATGATTACAACGGGGAAGAGCCGGCGCTTTCCCGGCGGTCTGCCGATCGTTGGCAGCAACACTGCGGGCAGCTCAACGGTTCAGCAGATGATCCGGGCGGCAGTTCAGAATGAGCGCCTGGCGGGTGTTCTGCTGCACGTCGATTCGGGCGGCGGCTCGGCACTGGCGAGCGATCTGATCTGGCGGGAGTTGACACTGTTAGACAGGAAAAAGCCTGTGGTGGCCTACATGGGGGACGTGGCGGGCAGCGGAGGATATTATGTGGCGTTGCCGGCACAGAAGATTGTGTGCCAGGCGGCGACGCTTACCGGGAGTATCGGCGTGATCATGGCCAAGCTGATTACCAGCGAGGCGTTCAGCAAGGTGGGGGCGAAGAGCTTCCCGGTCCAGCGGGGCGAGAACGCGGACCTCTATGCGAGCGACGTTCGCTGGCGGCCGGAGCAGCGGGTCAAAGTCGAGGAACAGATTAAACACACGTATGGGACCTTTAAGCGGCTGGTAGCGGATGCGCGGAAAATGGAGGCGGACTCGCTCGAGGAACTTTGCGGCGGGCGCGTTTGGACAGGGAGACAGGCGCAGGTGCGGGGACTGGTGGATGAGATCGGCAGTTTTGCCACGGCGGTCGACCGGCTGTGCGAACTGGCGAGCCTGCCGACGGACGGGTCGGTCCCCGTGGTAG
>VYDA01000438.1:0-1587 GCA_009843665.1 Caldilineaceae bacterium SB0675_bin_29
CCCATGGCATGACTCACACGCCAGACCGACCCCACCCATATCTGAGATGCACTCGATGCGACGCGTGCATCCCAAGATCGGGGCGATCTTAAGCACGCCTCTGGGCCACAAACAAGCCACACAAAGTTCCCGTTTCAGGTTCCGGCAGAGCAAACGCCGTATCTGACCACCGACCACTGACCACTATCTACTGACTACCGACTACCGACAAGCATAGGCTGTTACCGAAAAGGTAGCTTCCCCACTATAGAATTGAGGCAAATGTGGTACAATCCAGCTAAGGTTTGGGCCGGGTTCTCTGTAGAGCTTTGGCCAATAGGCCGCGGCATCGTATAGAGTCCCTTCGGGCGCTGCTTCGCACGCAAAGATTCGGACGGAATCAGGCCGATGCAAACGCCGCCGAAATTTGGAGAACACTCGTGAGTCTTACCCCAGGGCGGCGCTCCATTGTGCAGCTTTGTCCTGTCGGATAGCCGCAGTTCCTTTCAGATCTGTTGAGAAAACTATGAGTTCGGAACAGGAAGAAAAAGAAGAAAAGCAGACTATAGAAGAAGACCCTGCCCTGGAGGAGGAACCGGCAGGGGCCGTGAGCGATGCACCCTCGGCTGTTGCAGAAACCGGGAACGATTCTGATCTGTCGGAAGGCGAAGAGATCTCCCTCGACGAATCCGCCGCGAAGGATGAGAAAAAACCCTCGGTCACCGATGTCGCCGACGACCTGCCTGTCCTGCCACTACGCGGCATCGTCGTCTATCCAATGATGTGGCTGCCCCTGACCATCGGCCAGGAACGCAGCATAAAGCTGGTTGAAGAATGCGTGCCGCAGAACCGCATCATTGCCCTCGTGTCCAGCCGCGATGAAGGCATCGAGGAGCCTGCCCCCGATCAGATTTATGAGATCGGCACTGCCGCCCAGGTCCACCGAGTGTTGAAAGCGCCTGACGGCACCATCCGGCTGGCCGTCCAGGGCCTCGAGCGCATCCGCCTCAAGGAATACATTCAGGATAAGCCCTATCTGCGCGCCCGCGTTGAAGTTCTGCCCGAAACGCTAGAGGAGGGGCTGGAGCTTGACGGTTCCGCCCGCGCCGTGCAAGACCTCTTCAGGCGGCTGGTCGAATTGGACGGGCAGATGCCGGATGAGCTTGCCGTCATGGCGGCCAACGTCGAAAACGCCCGTCAGCTCGCCTACCTCGTCGCCAGCAGCATGCGGCTGGAAATGAACGACGCCCAGGAGCTGCTCGAAATCGACAGCGTGCAGGCAAAACTGCTGCGCCTGACCCATCTCCTGCACAATGAAGTCGACGTAACCGAGCTTGGCAATAAAATTCAGTCCCAGGCCCAGGGCGAGATGGAAAAGATGCAGAAGGACTTCTTTCTGCGCGAACAGATCAAAGCCATCCAGAAGGAGCTTGGCGAAGAAGACGAGCAGGAAGCCGACATTCGCGAGCTTGAAGAGCGAATTGAGGCCGCCGGCATGCCCGAAGAAGCCCACAAAGAGGCCGCGCGTGAACTGAACCGGATGCGGCGCATGCCCATTCAGGACGCCGAATATAGCGGCATCAAGACCTATCTTGATCTGATGGTCTC
>VYDA01000438.1:1597-2999 GCA_009843665.1 Caldilineaceae bacterium SB0675_bin_29
AGGACAATCTTGACATAACACACGCTCGCGAGGTGCTGGAAGAAGACCACTACGGCCTCGAAGAAATAAAAGACCGCATCGTAGAATATCTCGCCGTTCGCAAGTTGCGCGCCGCCCGCAAGTCCCAGCGTGAGGAGGAAGGGGAGGAGGACGCCCGCGACAAGATTCGCCGTGAGCGCGAGGGCGTACTGCTCTGCTTTGTCGGCCCGCCCGGGGTTGGCAAGACCAGCCTCGGCATCAGCATCGCACGTGCCATGGGCCGCAAATTCATGCGCCTGGCCCTCGGTGGCGTACGCGACGAAGCCGAAATCCGTGGCTTTCGCCGCACCTACATCGGCTCCATGCCCGGCCGTATCATCCAGAGTCTGCGCCGTGTCGAAACCAAGAATCCGGTCTTCATGCTCGATGAAGTCGATAAACTGGGACGCGACTTTCGCGGCGATCCCACAAGCGCTCTGTTGGAGGTACTCGATCCGGAACAGAATCGCGAGTTCCGAGACCACTACCTGGACGTCCCGTTTGACCTCAGCGAGGTCATGTTCATCACCACTGCCAATGTGCTGGACACCATCCCCGGTCCCTTGCGCGACCGCATGGAAATCATCCAGCTGAGCAGCTACACTGAGCACGAAAAGGTCAAGATCGCCCAGCAGTACCTTGTGGCCCGCCAAATCAGGGAAAACGGACTTCGCGAGGGCGAGATCGTCTTTGACGACGAAGCCCTCCGCAAAATCGTTCATGACTATACGCGAGAGGCTGGCGTCCGTAACCTTGAGCGCGAGATCGGCAAGATCTGCCGCAAAGTTGCCGCTAACATCGCAGCCATGCAGCCATACTGGGTTCAGCCACCGCTTCCGTTAGGGCTGGACGACAGTCAGCCGCAGCAGGGCTACCTCGAGGAACAGGCGGTATCCGCAGAGGACCTCCCTGCCAACGGCCAGTCCGGTGATGGCAAGGGTTCCGGGGCCCCCCTTCCGCAGCTTACCGCAGTCGCCGAAGCGCCTTTTTCACCTGTCCACATTACGCCCGACTCGCTCGTGGACTATCTGGGTAAGCGCCGCTTCCAGCGCGAGGAGATCGCCGACCGCACCAGCATGCCCGGCGTGGCTGTCGGGCTCTCTTGGACAATGACCGGTGGCGAAATCCTCTTCTTTGAAGCCACCAAGATGCCCGGCAAGAAGGGCTTTGTGCTCACCGGACAGTTGGGCGAAGTCATGAAGGAAAGCGCGCAGGCTGCCCTGAGCTACGTGCGCAGTCGGGCCGCGGAACTCAATATCCCGCCCGGTTTCTTTGAAGAGATCGACATCCATCTGCACATTCCCGAAGGCGCGCTGCCCAAGGACGGCCCCAGCGCCGGCGTTACCATGGTCACCGCCATCGCCAGCCTTTTGACCGGCAGACC
>VYDA01000100.1:0-1747 GCA_009843665.1 Caldilineaceae bacterium SB0675_bin_29
TGCGCAGCCTTTCCACGTCCTGCATCGACCGCGACAAGAGTTGACCCGATTCGGTCCGGTCGTGGTAGGCAAATGAGAGTTCAGTGAGCTTTGCGTGCAGTTCGCGGCGAAGGTCGTAGGACACGCCCTGTGAAGCCGTTTCTGCAAACAGGCTGGAAAAGAATGTGAGCAGACCGCGCAAGGCTGTGAGCCCCAACAGCGCCACGACCGACCAGGTCAGCAGCTGAAGGTCGTTCTGGCGGATTCCTCGGTCGACAATCCAGCGAATGAACTGAGGCGTCACGAGAAGAATCGCAGTTGTGCCGAGTAGGGCAACGTACGCGGCGACCGTCAAACGCCAGTAAGGTCGAAGGCGTTTAAGACCACGCAATAAGAAGTGGCGATTCTGGCTCGAGCTGGAGAGTCTCGCCAGATTCTCGGAAAGGGTAGCCATTCTTCAAATCCGGTTTAGTAAGGGTGCTCAGCCAAACCAGTGTATCATATTCACTTGTATTGGCGCTATTGCCAGCGCGCCTCGCCGGGTCCCATTGCTTCCGGTCGCCCGGTAGTTTCAATGAATCCGGTGAGACAAGCCTGCTCGGAGAAAGGCGAATCGAGTCGAAACTCCTTTGACAGGCAGAAGGCTTCGGCGGCCTCTGCCAGAAAGTGATTTGACACTAAAATACAAACCTGGAAAGGGGAAAACCCATCGTGTTCACCGACAGATTCGGTTCAAACTCCAGCTGGCGCTGGGTTGGATCTGCGGCCACTGCCGTGCGGCGCGGTCCGCGCATGGAATGGACAGAGGCTCCATCCCAGTGCAATTCGATAGGATGGCATAGCAGCAGATGCGAGCCTTCAGAGTTTCCGGACCCTGTCACCTGCCCTGATCGGACCAGGCTGGACCACTTTCGCATACATCCCGCGCAACCGCAACTCTTTGCCCACTGGCGTGCTCACAAACTTCACCGCGTCAACGCCGAACCGCTCCGCAAACTTCTTGCAACCGGTATGGTCGATGGGCGTCACTTCGATCACCGCGCCCCCCAATTCCAGGCGCGTACCAACGGGCAGGTTCGTCTCGCTCAGTTCAAGGTCGATGTAGAGCTGATCCCCGAACAGCTCCCAGCGGTCCTCATCCTGTGCCAGCAGCCCCGCAACGCGCGAATTCATAATTGTAAGCTGGCGTTCCGGTTCAAGGGGAACATCCGGAGTGCGCGTACTCCAGTTGTCGCCGGCAAGCCCCTCGGCCACCGTGAGTTCGCCGGCTTCGATCACTTCCCGCTCCCCCGATTGAGGCCGTCTCACGATCAGGGCTAGCTTGCCCTCTTCCTGGGGTGAACGCCGGATCTCGTCCAGATTCTGCTCCAGTTCCGCCATTTCTAGGTGGGTTACCGTTGACATCGATCTACTCCTCTTCTGTTCCCAGCGGGTCAGCCCGTGGGCTCTCGCTCAGTGGAAGCTGTGGATTCCGTTTCAACCTCTTGCCAGCCAGATCTCAATCCTGCAAGCCAGCGGCGTATCGCCTCTTCGTCAGGCAAATCGCGCCTGCGTTGTAAGTAAAGCATTCCCGTGAGAAGCAAAGGCAGTAGCACGGGAATCAGATAGGGCAGCGCGTCTCGGGCAGTGCTTTCCGGAGTCCCGCGCAAGGCCCCCGCGACCAGGAACGCCAGTGGAATCACGGCGCTCAGCACCATCCATGCGACGGCATAGATGCGACCGACCGGATGCCACTGAAAGTGACCCACCAGGCGGCAGTTCTCACCAT
>VYDA01000100.1:1793-2997 GCA_009843665.1 Caldilineaceae bacterium SB0675_bin_29
GCGTAAAAGTACGTCGCGAAAATGCCCTTGACAGTTGACTTTTCTGGAAGACGTCTGATCTTCACCGCTCGTTGCGCTACACGCCCGCTGACTTCCTTGCTAGAGCTCAGCTCATCCTCAAGACGCCGAACCGCGATCTCCGCGTTACCATCAAGGGCAAGCGTGAGCCGTCTGCGGCTAGGCGTCCACAGGAAAGAGACGACCGACTTCAGCTCCGTCATGATCGTGCGTACCTATACACTCATCCCGTAAACTGGCGCAAACGAGGTCGAGGCTTCTCCCCGCTATCCCGGAATTCAATCCGTCGTGCCCCCTTGACTTCGTCCTGGCTAGACCGGGTGCAACCCCGGGAAACCCAGTCCCGTCGTCTCCTCCCATCCGCACATCAGATTCAGGCTCTGAAGAGCGCTGCCCGCCGCCCCCTTGACCAGATTGTCAATGGCGCAAAGTGCCACCACACGTCCCGTCCGTTCATCCAGTTCGAATCCGACGTCTGCGTAGTTGCTCCCACTCAGGATCTTCGGCTCCGGGTAGCGGTATACGCCGGTCTTCTCCTTGACAATGCGCACAAACGGCTCATCCCGGTACGTCTGTCGGTACGCCCGCCACAGGTCGCGCTCACTGACACCCGCCTTGACAAAGACATGCGCCGTTGCCAGCACACCCCGCACATTGTCGACCGCAGTCGCACTCATATGAGCGGCTACGGAGGCATAGTCATCAGCCTCGGACAGTGCCAGGGCCTGCAGAATCTCTGCCGTATGCCGGTGACCTGTTGGCGCGAAACTGCGCATCGCCCTTGCCCGCTCCGGGTGGTGAGTCGCGTCACCGGCGCGATTGCCTCCCTCACTGCTCCCGACCTTCACCTCGCAAATCAAGTCTCGCCCCGGGTCAGCCAGCCCCGCTGCAAAGAGCGGCCACACCGCCAGCACACTCGCAGTCGCATTGCACCCAACCCCGCTCACATAGCGTGCGCCGCAGATCTGTTGGCGGAACAACTCCGGCAGACCGTAGACAAACCTTCCGAGCCAGCCAGGGGCACTGTGCGCCTTGCCGTACCATTCTACGTAGGCTTGGGCGTCCCCTAGTCTGAAGTCGGCACTCAAATCGATAATTCGATCCGCCATTTCTGTGAATTCGTTGATTCGCCCCATTGCGCCGCCGTGGGGCAGGCCCAGCACCAGCAGGTCACACGGTTCCAACT
>VYDA01000468.1 GCA_009843665.1 Caldilineaceae bacterium SB0675_bin_29
TCTTTGCTCCCTCCGTGGACAAAATGATGTTCTTCGCGACCCTTTGCGACCCTTCGCGGATAAACTGTATCTTTGATCCTTTTTCGGCTATGATAAAGCGATCTCAAGAGCCGTGCGCGTCGCGACACTTCCTTACGTAGATCAAGACCATGCCTGACGATCAATGCAGTCTGCTGCTACGCATCTCGGACGAAGACAACGTCTACATCCTCCTCCGCAACCTGACTGCTGGCACCCGCCTGCAGCTTGACGAACAACCAGTCATTGTCGAAAACTCCCTCGAACTGGGACACAAAATCGCCGCACGCAACATCGCCGCCGGCGAAAAGATCGTCAAGTACGGCGCGCCCATCGGCTCAGCCACCCGCGACATCCGCACAGGCGAGCATGTCCACCTGCACAACATCAAGAGCGACTACATTCCCACCTCCACGCTGAATTCGGAGACCGATTGAACCGGTAGAGGAGCAACAGTATGTCTGCGAAAACCGAATTTCAAGGTTTCCTGCGGCAGGACGGCCGCAAAGGCATCCGCAACACGATCCTGGTCGTCTATCTGGTCGAATGCGCCCACCACGTCGCCCGCGAAATCGTCTATCCCTACCGCAAGCAGGGCGTCCACCTGATCGGGTTCAGCGGCTGTTACCCCAACCAGTATGCCTTCGACATGATGGCCCGCCTCTGTACCCATCCCAACACGGGCGCCGTCCTCCTCGTCTCATTGGGCTGCGAAAGTTTCGACCGCCGCGGCCTGCAGCAACTCGTCAGCGAAAGCGGACGCCCGGTCGAAACACTCGTCATCCAGGAAAGAGGAGGCACGCTCACCACCGTCGACCAGGGCTTGGCCTGGCTGGAAGATACGCTGACTGAACTCGAAGAAGCCACGAAACGCGTGCCGATGTCAGTGGACGAACTGGTCGTCGGCGCCATCTGCGGCGGTTCTGACGCCACCAGCGGCATCACCGCCAACCCGGCCATCGGGCGCTGCTTTGATCTCCTGGTCGAGAACAACGCCAGCGCCATCTTCGAAGAGGGCGGCGAGCTGATCGGCTGCGAACAGATCATGGCCCACCGTGCCGTTACCCCGGCACTGGGCCAAGAGATCCTCTCAACCATGGAGAAAACCGCCCGCTACTACACCACCATGGGCCACGGCAGCTTCGCCGTCGGCAATGCCGACGGCGGCCTCACAACAGTCGAGGAGAAATCGATGGGGGCCTACGCCAAGAGCGGCTCTTCCCCGATTCGGGGGCTGATCAAGCCCGGCGACGTTCCCCCGGGCGGCGGCCTCTACCTCCTCGACATCGTACCCGACGGCGGTGCCCGCTTCGGCTTTCCCAACATCAACGACAACGCCGAAATCGCAGAACTGATCGCCTGCGGCGCCCATCTGACCCTCTTCTCGACCGGACGCGGCTCTGTCGTGGGGTCGGCCATTTCGCCCGTGATCAAAGTCTGCGCCAACCCCGAGACCTACCGCCGCATGGCCGGCGACATGGACGTGGACGCCGGCCGCATTCTCAAAGGCGAGGCCACGCTTGACGACGTAGGCCGCGAGATTTTCGCCCACGTGCTCGACGTTGCCGGCGGCGCGCCAACCAAGTCCGAAAGCCTCGGCCACCAGGAGTTCGTTCTGACCTACAAGTCCTTCGAGCCAATCGGCCCCGCCTGCCTCCCGGTTTAGATTCCCTTGCACTTAGTTACCCATCTCAGTTACCAGTTTCGTCTCTCTTGCCTTGCGCGGCTGGACGGACTTCCCATCGCTCCCAGGTCGCTCATACCTGATTTGCCATCGAGCCCGGCCGGAATGCGAAGTGACAAACTCGAGACCCTTATCCCCATGAATGACCTCATCCTGCCCTATGCCGAGGCTCCGCGATGACCGCCGATTCCCATACCACTGCCCGGCAGAGCAAGTCCCCTCACATCTCTGATACGCATACTCCGACCAGCTTCGCCCCTAACCGGTCGCTGAGACAGTATCTCGGCCTCACGGCGCGCGGCTTTGCCATGGGCTGCGCCGACATCGTGCCCGGCGTCTCCGGCGGCACCATGGCCTTCATTCTCGGCATCTACGAAGAGCTCGTGATGAGCATCCGCGCCGGCGCACGCCGCCCGTTTTGGCATGCACTCCTGCGTCTGAACCTCCCCGCCGCGCTGGACGCCGTGAACGCCCGCTTTCTCCTCGCCGTCCTCGCCGGCATCGCCATTGCCGTCCTCACCCTCGCCTCCTGGCTTGAGTGGGTCCTTGAGCACCATCCCGTCCTCATCTGGAGCTTCTTCTTCGGCCTTGTGTTCGCCTCAATCGTCACCGTGCGCAAACGCATCCAGACCTGGAACGCCGCACTCTTCGCCGCCCTGGCCGCTGGCGCAGTCGGCGCCTACTTCGTGGTCGGTGCCGTCCCCGTACAGACTCCTGAAACCCCCTGGTTCCTCTTCCTCAGTGGCATGATTGCCATCTGCGCCTTGATCCTCCCCGGCATCTCCGGCGCCTTCATCCTCGTTCTCCTCGGCAAATACCAGTTCGTCCTCGCCGCCGTAAACCAGCGCGATATAGCCAGCCTGGCCATCGTCGGCGCCGGCGCCGTCGTCGGCATCGTCACCTTCGCCCAAATCCT
Source organism: Caldilineaceae bacterium SB0675_bin_29 (assembly GCA_009843665.1). Lineage (GTDB taxonomy): Bacteria > Chloroflexota > Anaerolineae > Caldilineales > Caldilineaceae > Bin5. The sequence goes on from VYDA01000468.1 coordinate 2,619, forward strand.
GGCCTGGCTCTTCAAGCGCTACCACGACGCCACCATCGCCGTCCTGATCGGACTCATGGCCGGCAGCCTGCGCAAAATCTGGCCCTGGAAGGAAACCGTCGCCGCCATCATCGATCGCCACGGCGAAATCCTGCCCACCGTGCAACGAAACCACCTGCCCCCCGCCCTGACCGCAGAAGTCTACCTTGCCCTCGGACTGGCCGTCGCCGGATTCGCCGTCGTAATACTCCTCGACCGACTGAGCGCCCCAAAATAAGCCCGCTGCCGCTAGGGCTCGCTGAAATTCAACCTGTAGGGGCACCCCTTGTGGGTGCCCTCGTACGCGCCACGACTGCCTTTCCCCCACCTTCCCCATCCATCGTAGGGGCACCCCTTGTG
>VYDA01000345.1:0-1206 GCA_009843665.1 Caldilineaceae bacterium SB0675_bin_29
GCCCAACCCTTCGCACCATCCCCCATCCCCGCACGCATATCCTGTCCGCACACAGATTGAAGCCCGTGCACGTAAATCACTGAGCAGACGACCGTCAAACACAGTCAAACTCTCGTGAACGCTCGTAAACACTCCCGATCGCACGCACGGCCACTCCGCACCTGACCTACATCCCACCGCCAGTACCACTGCCCATAACACAGTGGCTGAGATCTTCTTGGCTCTGTGGCGGCCCCATGGCGCCTTCGTGAAAGTGACCCCTATTTGAAGCGTGCTCACCTGACCATCCGGGATTGACAGCGCCGCAGCAGGCCTGTACCATCCCATATCATGGTCGGTGGCATCCACCCTTGGCATATGCTGGTTGACAGAAATGTTCCGCTTCGAATCTTGCCCGACCGGAGCTGAAGGAAGTATGCAGGATGGACGTTTCAAGGTCGGTCACCTCGCAGTTTCACGCCGTACTGTCTATGATGGAGCAGACCGTTCGTCTCTGCCCAGCGGAAATGTGGGACGCGCCGGGCCTCGCGAACCCCTTCTGGCGGGTCGCTTACCACGCCCTCTACGTCGCAATCCAATACCTGCAACCGACTGAGCACGAACCGGTACGGTGGCAGCGAGCCCGCGAGGGCTACCAGTTCCTGGCGCCTTCGCCGGCCCCGCCCTATACGCCGCAACCGCAGGCAGATCGGCCCTACAGCCGCAACGATATGCTGGACCTGATCGACTTCAGCCGCGCCGAAGTGGACCGTACAGTGCCCACCATTGACTTTAGTGCATCGTCCGGCTTCCACTGGCTGCCCTTCGACAAGCTCGAGCTCCAGCTCTACAACATCCGCCACCTGCAGCACCATGTGGGCGACCTGAGCACGCTCCTGCAGACACAGGCAGGCCTCGAAACTGACTGGGTTAAGATAGGATCTGCGCCGGCAACGGATTAGGCCGATCCAAATCCTCCTGCTGGCAACAACGAGCGTCTCAACGCAAAGCCGGAAGTGTTAATTCACCCAACGCTCGAAACAACCAGGCTACAGTCAGATGGCGCCCCAGAGCGTGGCGAGCGACAGGATACACCTCTTCCCGCTCCTTAACCCTAACACTTCGCCCCTTCCGGTTGCTCGCCCGCAACCGCCCTCCCTCCACGGCCCCAGACCACCGACTACTAACCACTAACCACTAACCACTGACCACTGGCCACTGCAGTTC
>VYDA01000345.1:1216-2995 GCA_009843665.1 Caldilineaceae bacterium SB0675_bin_29
ACACAACAGAAAACGCGAAAATAGACCAATGCCCCCAAATTCAGATGGATTCTACAAGGAGAGCAATGTGATGTATGACAACTACCCGCGAGATGGCTTCCTCCTTGTCCGCCAGGCAATACCCCCCGCCGACCTCGAACCGCTGCGCGCCTGCATCCACCGCCAGGTCGGTATCTACGCCAACGAAATGTTCAGCGACGGCAAGATCAAGGACCCATTCCCCAACCTGCCCTTCGGCCAGCGCCTCGCCGCCCTCCACCGCGAAAACGAAATCCGCCTCCGCTCTTGGAACCAGCCCGCTCTCGGTCCCGAGCTCCACCAACTCATTCAACATCCCGGCATCGTCGACGCCCTCGATCCACTCCTCGGCCCCAACATCAGCTTCAACGGCGACTACCACCTGCGCCCCAAAATGCCAGATAGCGAACTGACCGCCTTCCCTCTCCACCAGGACAGCCAGTACTACGGCAAACAGTCTCGCCACGCCCACATCATCACCGTCTGGATCCCTCTCGTAGACGTCGACGAAGTCAACGGCTGCCTCTACCTCATCCCTGGCAGCAACGCCTGGGAGCTTATCGAAAGCAAACGCGACAAAAACATGAATATGCGCTCCTTCCAGGATCCCGAAGAACGCGGCACGCCCGTTCCTATGCCCATGAATAAAGGCGACATCCTCCTCTTCTCCAACATGACCTTCCACGGTAGCAAAGTCAACCACACCGACGAAGTGCGATGGAGCATCGACATCCGCTACTGCCGCACACCGGGTACCTACACTGCGCCCCCGGAGGTCCTCGCCGGCGAAGAATTCATGCGCGCAAAGCTGGAAAGGACCAAGCGTCCGCCTTTTGTCGTGCGCGGCAAAGGCGCCGGCTCGACCTACGCCGACTGGCAGGCTGCCTTCGAGGCACTCCTTGCCTGAACATGCCCTTCCGCGCTGCCGGCGAACTCCCTGCGTGCTCGCCGCCCCCGCCATAACATCTATCTTTAGTCAGATCATAAAGGAGTAGTCGTGCACATACATCCACGCTCAGTCGCCGGCAAAGTCTTCGACGTCTGGCGCAGCCCCGGACGGTTCACCAAGAATCCCGACATCATCGAGCTGCCCTCCGGCCGCCTCATGCTTATTTACTCCGACACCGACTCCCACTGGTCCCAGGTAGACCAGGTACTGACCCTGCTCGCCAGCGACGACGGCGGCCACACCTGGTTCAAGCACCGCGAAATCGATCAGGCCAACCTCCAGGAAGGCGACGAACGCCTCGTCACCCCGCGCCTCAGCCGCCTCAACGACGGCCGCCTCGTCGTCATCATCGACCACGACGACCACAGCCACTTCCACGAAGACCAGCCCCCCGGCAACTGGCTCTACTGGAGCGAAGACAACGGCGACACCTGGTCCGACGCCCAGAAGCCCAACATCATGGGTTTCGAGCCCGACCGCATCCTCGACCTCCCGGACGGCAGGCTCGGCGTCGCCTCCCACATCATGCGCGGCGATACCCAGGAGTTCGCCGTCATCCTCTCCTGCTCCGACGACGGCGGCGAGACCTGGTACGAAGAGTCCACCATCGCCTATGACGGCTACCACCGCGTCTGCGAAGGCGCCATCGTCCTCCTCGACAACCCCGACGCCGTCGGCGGCCGGGAGCTAGCCTGCATCATGCGCGAGAATCACCACGCAGGGATCCCCTGTTTCGTGACCTTCTCAACCGACAGCGGTCGCACCTGGTCGCCCCTCCAGATGTGCCCCTTCGCACTCGACCGCCCCTACGC
>VYDA01000401.1 GCA_009843665.1 Caldilineaceae bacterium SB0675_bin_29
GCCGCGTAGCCCTTGCGGCGTTGAGAGGCTTCAACGCCCAGCCCGTACTTGAAGACTCCGCTTCTGGGATGGCAATTATGCGTATGTATGAATCCGACCGGCGTTCCTTCTGAATCTTCAATGACCCAGCTGAAGGAGTCACGCTCCATATTCTTTTTCGACTCGGCGGCAGCCCAATCTCGCACCTGGGATAAAGAAACTGGTGGCCAGACGAATTCGAGATTCCTTGCCATCTCGCTGTCCTGGTTCCAGCGCCAGAAAGTGTCTCCGTCCTCCGGCTCCACCCCTCGCAGTCGGATCAGCTCAGTCTGCCAGTAGTTCATCTGATCACCCAGTGAGATCTCTTTCCGCAACAGGAGTCTGCATTTGATTCAGTCTGAAAAATCTGTATCTTGAGAGAATGGACTTTGCTTCAGAAGGCCCCATTGACGGGTACGCAACATGCAAGAAATACGAGTACATGGCTGCACACGCCTGTGGCGGCGCCTTGGCCGTTTTCGAATTTCCCTTAGAAATTTGCGGCGCCATGGAGAGGTTCGGGCTCTGGCATGATGGGCCGGCTTGCACGACCAACTGCGCGGCTTAGCCTCTATTGCCCGATCATGCGGCCGGAGGCTTGGATTCTGTCGCCTCTTGGCGCGGCTCGGTGTCAGTGGCCCGTGTTTGACGCCGTGCCGGCGCCATGTCACCCATCGAACTCTTCAATTCCGACCTGATCACCTGTACGGAACGTACGATCCCGGCCAGTCTACTGCTCGTAGAAATCAGGGGCGAAATGATACTCGTGCTCACAAACTCAGCCGAACCCTTAACCGTGCCGACTGTCTCCTGGCCGTCTCGGATAACCGGTTTCACTTCGGCCTGTATCATCTTGACCAGGCGCCAGACCTGCCAGATCAGAACCACCAGCAGACCGTTCATTATGAGAATCTCTAACGCAACGAGAATGATGGCGATATCCCGAACTGTGGCGCTGACCACGACGCTCTCCTTTGGCAAACGGGCGAGTTGACGAGGAGCGGTTTGGCAGTAAAGGTATCCGGCTGCGCCGCACCGTTGGTAAACGACTAGTGATTGGCAACTCTGACCAGAATCAAGGCAACTAGCGATGCAAACGTCGCCTCTAGTAGGCTAAGTTGCCCAACCTGCCAGGTTTCCCACTGCAATGTCTGGCTCACCCAGTGCCCCAGCATGAATCCCACGCCAGCTGCAATCAAATACTGTGGTAGTTCTCGCAGCGAACGGCCAGTCCACAGGTGAAAAATGCTGGCGTATCCCGCGACGAGCAATGTAGCCAGCAGCACTGAAGGGCTCAGAAATAGCGATGTGAACGGTGTACTTGGAACCAGTCGTGCGCCTCCTCCACGTCAGTTGACGGAGACACGATGAGCCGGCGTGCCCGCGGATGAAGCCGGGTCACCACCGGAATCCACTCTGTCGATCAGCCCTCCGCCTAGGCAACGAGATCCGTCATAGAAAACCGCCCCCTGACCTGGACCGACGCCGCGCGCAGGCTTTTCGAACTCGACCCTGACATTGCCATCCTGCTGCGGGAAAACTCTGCAATCCAGTGGTTGCCCAGAATACCGGATCTGGCACGAGACCCGGCTGCCAGCGGAAACCGGCCTGCCTGAAATCCAGTTTACGTCAATTGCCGCCAGTTCGGATCTTTCGAGCGCTTCGGCCGGCCCGACAATTAGCTGGTTGCGATTATGCGCCAGCTCAACCACGTACATAGGGGCGGCCGTCCCGCTGAGGCCGAGGCCCCTCCTCTGCCCAACAGTATAGTGCGGCAATCCCTCGTGTTCCCCAAGCACGTTGCCTTCGATATCCACGATTTCGCCCGCCTCCATCGCATCGGCAGCCCAATCTGAGAGAAAGCGGCGGTAGTCGTCATCGATCACAAAGCAAAGATCCATCGAATCGTGCTTGCTGTGGATCGGCAGCCCCCGTGCAGCCGCCATCCGCCGCACATCCTCCTTGGCGAATTCGCCCACAGGGAACAGCAGGTCTGTCAGTTCGGCCTGCCCCAGCACACTCAGGACGTAGGACTGGTCCTTATGCACATCAACGCCGCGCAACAGTTGAATGCTTCCATCCGGTTGTCGCCGCAATCGGGCGTAGTGGCCGGTGGCCAGGAAATCGGCGCCCAGCCGCCGGGCATAGTTGAGCAAATAATCGAAGCGGATGTGCCGGTTGCAGGAAAGACAGGGGTTGGGCGTCAGCCCACTACTGTATCCCTCGATAAAGAGATCCACTACCTTCTCTTTGAAGGGCCGCTCGACATTGATCAGATAGAACGGCATGCCCAACTGGTCCGCAACGCGGCGCGCGTCCTCCACGCTCTCCTCGTCACAGCACTTGTTTCCAGATCCTTCACCGTCTGCCTTCTCCGCCCACAACCGCATCATCACTCCGATGCATCGATAGCCCTGCTCTGTAAGCAAAGCTGCCGCGACCGAACTGTCGACGCCCCCGCTCATGGCGACGACGACGGTCGTCTCTGATCTAGGCCGTTCATGCTTGTTTCTAGTGGTCTCCCCAATCATGCAGCGCATTTTAACACAGTCGCCGATTTTCCGTCATGGCTGTGGCAATACGCGCGTGTCCGGCTTCTCTCCATCCGGTCAACGTTTTTGCCGCGTACAAGACTGGCGACTTGATCGCAATGGTATAATGGGGCGAGGTCACTGCATTAGAGCGCTCTAACCGATCAGACCGCCGCCGGCAGGGCCTGTAGCCAGAGTTCCGCACCTAAGGAGGTGCGTCAATGGCGATACCGACCGACACGCAAAAGCTCGTAGACTCGCCAGCCCTGGAAAGGGCGCTTGCAGTGGCCTCCGCCCGCCACAAACATCTCTGCCCCCGCCAGGTTCTTGGCGCCAGATGCGCTATCGCCGCAACTGCAATCTTGGAACTCGAAGTGCCCCGCTCCGACAAACGCCTGCTTGTGATCGTGGAGACCGACGGTTGCTTCGTAGACGGAGTAGAGG
>VYDA01000423.1 GCA_009843665.1 Caldilineaceae bacterium SB0675_bin_29
GGGCAAAACGGTCGCCCCCATCGCCAGTTGGAACGGGCCTGAAACCTCCGCCACAAAGAATCCGGCCACAGCCCCAACATGGCGCCCTCTGGGACTTGCGGCTTCTTCAAATGGCGCGACCAACTCGTCCAGCCAGTTGGAGTCCAACCGTACCCCGGCGTCTGTGCAGGCGATTATCGTTCCCTTCGCCTCTGCAACCGCGCGATTTCGCCCCTGACTGATATTCGCGCCTGCGTCAGCGACGACGCGCAGGCCCGGCAACCTGCCAGTGTACTCTTCCAAAAGGGCGACGGTATCGTCTGTACTGCCGCCGTCGCAGATCACAATCTCGTCGGGCTGGCGTGTCTGATTCAGAAGAGAATCCATCAACGTCTTGATGCTCTTCTCTTCATTGTAAACCGTGGCTACCACAGATACGCGCATCACTGCCTGCTCATCCGCCCGAAGACTTGTGTACTCCCACCCCGGCCAGGCACAGACAAGGCGCGCCCTGGGGAGCCGCGCAACCTGCTTCCCCCAGTATAAGTTCCGAGCTGGTCGGAACAATGCACGGTACAACGTCCCGCTGAGCCCGGAAACCTTGAATCGGCTTGCCCCTTATTGACACGGCAACACTCTGCATAAACAAACTGATTCTATGCATATGCGAATCTGCCCCGCTCACGGCAGATCAGTACCCCCACTCGGATATCTCAGTTAACTCGGGGCTGAAGGAGCCCGTAGTTTCCGTCTCGCCGGCCGTACACGATATTCAGTGAACGCGTATCTACATTGTAGAAGACGAAGAAATCATGCCCGAGCAGCTCCATCTGTTCAGCTGCCTCTTCAGGCAACATCGGCTCGGCGACAAACTGCTTGGTCCGCACAATTCTCACCAGGTCATCAGGCAACTGCGTGGCCGAAAGCTCGACTGCCGCGGCCGCAGCCGCAGCATTTCGTCTCTTGCTCTTGAACCTGCGCCCTTTGAATCGCTCTATCTGTCGGTACATTTTGTCAACGATGGCGTCCACCGACGCAAACAGATCTTCGCTGGATTCCTCGGCACGCAATATCTGACCGCTGGTCCATATCGTCAGTTGGGCTGTATAGCGGTCTGCTGCGGCCCGCGTTTCCCTGCGGACCAGTTCTGTCCTGGCCTCTCTTATCTGCGGCAGATACTTTTCCAGCCTGCCCACTTTTTTCTCAACGTAATCCTGTACGCGGTCCGATATGACGACATTTCTACCGTGAATCGTCAGATTCATTCTTTTCTCCCTTCACTTTCCTACCTACCTTATGCCGGACTAATCGGCTTTAAAGAAATCCGATGTGTCCGGCGTATTTTGAACCAACTCTTGTTCCATTAGAAGCAACAACCCACGTTAGCTCGTATCGGGTCTCGCCAGCGCAAGACCGAATACAGCGTCTGCGCCGGCCTCGCGCAAGGCGGAGGCACATGCCCGCATCGTCGCACCGGTTGTAAAGACGTCGTCAACCAACAGAAGACTCGTTCCCGTTTCCAGCACGGTATCCGCGCGGAATTTGCCAGTTACATTATCGGCGCGTTCCGGAGGCGAAAGACAAACGTGGGATCTGGTTGCCTTGTAACGTTCGATTGCGTTGTCAAAGACGAGCGCCGCACATCCAACTGCAAGCCCTTCCGCCAGGAGCTTGGACTGATTGTATCCTCTTTCTAGAAGCCGGTCCTTGTGCAATGGGACGGGAACGATCCCGTCCAAACTTCGTAGAATGGCCGGCCAAGGGGCTGCCGCGGTCACGGCTCGCAAGTAACGCCCCAGGCTTGGGCCCAACTCCACTCTGTCATCGTACTTAAGCGCGTGAATTGCCTGCTGAAGAGGGCCTTCGTGAACTGCCGCAATCCCCACCCATCCCAGATCATCCTTGCAGCCGGGACATGGAGATCCAAGCCCCATTAACTCCCCTGCCAGTTCCAGGCCGCACTGTTGGCAGTCTTGCCCTGATGGAGCAGGAAGTACGCTTTGCGCACAATAATCGCAAAACCACTGGCCGCTTCGCAGGCAACTGACGCAAGTGGGAGGGAAAACCAGGTCGAGCAGATAGGAACCGAATCTCCGAAATGATTCGAAGTCGGCTCCACGACTAAGAATACTTGTCACGGCCGAAATGTGGCGCCATCGAAGACAGTAGTAACGGCGACCCTAGGTAAGCCTCTTCCGTGGTCGGAAACCAACGCTGGAGCACGTCATTGAGAAAGGTTCGCAGGTCGTTGCCCAATATCAGTAATATCGACAGTAATACTATTGACACCAGGATTAAGAGTAACGCATACTCGACGAAACTTTGTCCCCCGCGACCCGGCGAAGATCTGAACATCGACATGAGCGCTTTCTCCTCGTACGCTGCAAGCGCCTTCTGCTCGCCTCTATTGAACCATTCTCGCAACGCCTCCGCTGTCACTCTATCTTACGGAAATCGGTGAGAAGCGCAATTCTTTTCGGGACCGTAACACTCTGCTTCTATTCTCAAGATGCTCGCAATTCGGTCTCCAGGGCGTCAACATGAGTCGAGTTGGGCGCGAAGCTGATCTGAAATACTATCGCTCCCTATTGAAACTCCCGGTACCTGAAGACACGCAAAAAATAAGGAATACTACGCGGTACATTCGGGCCGCTCAGCATGGTCCTTCTCTCTGGACTCCGTTCAATTTCAGGGCGCAATCATCGTCAGGACGCGAATTCGATCCCACTGACCCGAATGCAAAACAGTGCTACCCCATCGGCTTTGAGCTCCTCCCTATACATAGGAGGCTTCCTGCTTCGAGAGATCGAGGGGTGATATGATAAAATAAATCTATGGTCTCCTGCAGTTGCTAAGCCACTTTGTACAGGCATTTTGCGACCGAACGGACTTGGGTAAGCCAATCGGCATTGTCCCCACAATTGGCGGGCTTTCCCGGTCCTCCCCCAAGTTCGTTGCACCGCATCTCTCAGCACGCTGGTGCAGGGTGTCGATTTCACCGCAGAC
>VYDA01000715.1:0-1650 GCA_009843665.1 Caldilineaceae bacterium SB0675_bin_29
GGAACAAGGAGCCGACGGCGTCAGCTCCGTTCTGCCCGTCTACCTCGGCGGCCTCGAAGCCACCTACCGCCACTACGGCGCCATCGCCACCGCCGCGCCCAACCTGCCCTTCTTCCCCTATCTCTTCGGCGGCCAGATCGACGCCTTTTCCCTGATGAAGGAACTCCTCAGCCGCTTTCCCAACGTAGGCGGCGCTAAGTACACCGGCCCTAACATGTACGAGATCGCCCAGATCATCGAGCTGGGCGACGACCTCCCCGCCGGCCGCGGCTGGACCATCTTCTCCGGCATGGATGAACAGTGCGTCTTCGCCGCTATGATGAACGCGCCCGGCAACATCGGTTCCACCCTCAACGTCATGCCCGGCGCCTATAGCAGGATGCACGCCTCCTGCAAGTCCGGGGACTTCGCCCAGGCTCTGTCCCTCCAAAAGCAGGCCAACCGCCTCACCGAAGTCATGATCAACCACGGTGTCGCCGCCGCCCTGCGCGTCTCCATGAAGGCCCTCGGCATCGACTGCGGGCCCCTCCGCCTCCCCCAGGAAACGATTTCTCCCCAACAAGAGGAAATTTTACTGGCAGACCTCGAAGAGGCTGGCCTCGCCGCCCTCGCCGCCATGTAGTCCGCCGCCCATCGCCAACACACCTCGAAACGCATCCCTATATGCCCGGTTTTGGCCAATCCAACCGCGTGGCGTAGCATGGATTTAGACAACCGGCCAGTCGCACAACTTGCCTGGGCCGCGCCGTCCTACTCTGTCAAAGTGAGGGCCCTGCATGTCCTTTTACACCAAGCTGGAAGCCGCCGCACACCGCAACGACACCCTCCTCTGCGTCGGCCTCGATCCAACCCCAGAGGCCTGCCCGGATCGCTTCCTGCACACTGCCGATTCCTCACACTCAGAGGCCGGAGACGATGCCGAGAGAAAATGCCAGTCTCTGTTGGACTGGAACCGAGCCGTAATCGAAGCCACCTCCGACCTCGTCTGCTGCTACAAGCCCAACATCGCCTTCTACGAAGCCCTGGGACAGCCCGGCATGGCCCTCCTGCGCGCAACCATCGCCGCCATACCCGAGAACATCCCCGTCCTCCTCGACGCCAAGCGTGGCGACATCGGCTCGACCGCCGCCGCCTACGCCCGCGCCTGCTTCGAAGAACTCGGCGTCGACGCCGTCACCCTCAGCCCCTACCTCGGCCAGGACAGCATCGCCCCCTTCACCGCCTACCCCGACAAGGGCCTGTTCGTCCTCTGTCACACCTCAAACCCCGCGGCCGGCGCTTTCCAAAAGCTGACCGTCACCAACGGCCAGTTCCCGGACGTGGAGGGTGCCCTGTTCGTACACGTAGCCAAAGAAGCCGTCAACTGGTCGCCCGCCGTAGGTCTGGTCGTAGGCGCAACCTACCCCCAGGCACTTGCCGACGTTCGCACAGTCGCACCCGACGCCTGGCTGCTCGCACCCGGAATCGGCGCCCAGGGCGGTGACCTCCAGGCAGCGCTCTCCGCCGGACTGCGCGCCGACGGTCTCGGCGTCCTCGTCGCCGCCACCCGCGGCGTCACCCAGGCCGGCGACCCTCGCCAGGCTGCCGCCCGTCTCCGTCAAGACATAAACGACGCACGCGCAAAGTCCTCTTCCACATCGAATGTTGAGC
>VYDA01000715.1:1660-2981 GCA_009843665.1 Caldilineaceae bacterium SB0675_bin_29
CCTGCCACCCCTGCCCCGCAGCCCACTCAAGGTGCAGAGTCCCACAAGGACCTCATCATCGGCCTCGCCGACCTCGGAGCCCTCCAGTTCGGCGACTTCACCCTCGCCAGCGGCAAAAAGTCCTCCATGTACGTCGATCTCCGCCTCCTCGTCAGCCGTCCCGACCTGATGCAGGCCGCCGCCACCGCATACGCCAAAGAACTGGCCGCACTGCCATGCGACCGCATCGCCGGTGTCCCCTACGCCGCCCTCCCAATCGGCATGGCCGTCGCCCTGGCCAGCGGCGTCCCTCTCATCTACAATCGCAAAGAGAGCAAGAGCCACGGCCTCGGCAAGGACATCGAAGGCCACTGGCAGCCCGGCGAGCGCGTGGTCGTAATCGAAGACGTGATCACCACAGGCGGCAGCATCGTCAGCTCAGTAGAACTGTTCCGTGCCGCAGGTTTAGTTGTCGAGGATGCAATTGTCTTGCTGGACAGGCAGCAGGGAGGAGTGGAAAACCTGCAAAAGGCCGGAATACGCGTTCACAGCGTCCTGGCACTGGGAGATGTCCTGGACCTGCTCTCCGAGACCGGCCATATCCCAGAAGAGATTCGTCAGTCGCTCGGTTTACCCGCACCCGCAGGGGAAAGTCAGTAGCTGTGCAGGCTGCTTTTGTGAGAGATTTCCGAATTGAGCGAGGATCTTCCCAACCTGTCAGTCCCGTTTCTCGAAAGTGACCTGCCCTCGCCGCTTGTATTGGCAAGCGGCATCTGGGGCACGACCGTCAGCCTCCTCGTGCGCGCAGCCGACGAAGGCTGCGGCGCCGTCACCGCCAAGAGTTGCGGTCCCGAACCCCGCCACGGCCACGTCAACCCCTCCTGCATCGACTGGGGCGGCGGCCTCCTCAATGCCATCGGTCTGGCGAACCCCGGCGTCGATGAAGAAATCGGCCTGCTAACGGAGGCGAAGGCACGCCTTCAACCCCGCGGCGTCGCCGTCATCGCCAGCATCTTCGCCGGAACCGCCTCCGAATTCGGCGAAGTCGCCCGCCGCGTCGCCGATGCCAAACCCGACTTTCTCGAAGTCAATATCTCCTGCCCTAACGTCGAGGACAGCTTCGGCGAACCCTTCGCCGCCAATGCAGACGCCACCGCCAACGTAACCGGCTACGTCAAGGAAGCCGTTACTGGCCAGGCCATCCCCGTCATCGTAAAACTCGCCCCCAACGTCCCCAGCGTCGGCCGCATCGCCCAGGCCGCAGTCCACGCCGTCGCCGACGCTCTATGCGCCTTAAACACTATGCCCGGCCTCGTCCTCGACCCCTACTGCGGCCAGCCCT
>VYDA01000382.1 GCA_009843665.1 Caldilineaceae bacterium SB0675_bin_29
GGCCCACCTTTTGCCCTGACCTAACTCAGTGGGTCGATCTTGTGAGTAAAGTATCCTTCGCCCATCTGGCTCCTGGCCCGCTGCCCTGCAGCCGCGCTAATGCCGCCTTCCTTAAGAGGCTACGCGGCGACCACGTCGTGATAACTTTCGACTGGCCCTGGTGGGACTGGGACAGGGAAGGCGAGAGCGACCTTGAACTGCTCCAAAGCCTGGACTACCTTTTGCCGAGCATTGAGGAGCTCACAGTCCATGCAGACGCTGTTTTCGAGAAAGACGCCGAGAGCAAGAAAGAGTGTCAACATGTCTTCGAGTCTGCACGCCGGCTTCTCGCACGGGGACCAAGAGGAATCGGAGTCAAGATGGGGGCACGCGGCATGCGCTATCTGCCTCATGACGGGCAGGTGTGGACTCAGATCCCGACCTACCCAACACAAGCAGTCGATCCTACCGGTGCGGGGGACGCCTTCTGCGGCGGGTTTCTCGTAGGCATGGCGCAGACCCGCAACCCCCTCCAAGCGGCTCTATATGGCGCGGTTTCGGCATCTTTCATAATCGAGGATTTTGGCGTCCTTCATGCGCTGAGAGTCGATGCAGAAAAAGCGCATTCAAGGCTGAAGAAGCTGCAGGAACAATCTGGCCCTCAGGAATCGGACGTTTGACAACCAATTGCTGATTTGCTAACTTTGGCGCAGTCTTCTTAGCCTGAGTGCAACGTTTTCCACACAAATCTGGACCTGCCTGGGCAACACCATAGATGCTTGTCAAGTCGGTCCGAATCCACACAAATTGAGGAGTATGACATGACATCTGCAAAGCGTGTGTTGAAGTTGGTGCTCTTTCTTACACTGCTGGGGTCACTCATCATCGCCTGTGTCCCCGCGCCCGCCGCCCCGGCCGACACTGCGGCGGCCTCCGATTCCATGGAGAGTGAAGGACCGAGAATGGGAGGAGTCGTGACGGGATTCGTCTCCTCCGATCCAAAGAGCTTCGACCCGGCAGCCATCGCCGGGTGGGACCAAGGAGTCATCGCCCCTAATCTGCTTGAAGGTCTCTTCCGCCTGTCGCCGGATGGCCGGGAGATCGAACCGGCCATCGCCGAGAGCTTCGAGGTGTCGGATGACGGCAAGACCTGGACTTTCAACCTGCGCGCAGGCGCCAAGTTCCACAACGGCCGCGAGATTACGGCGGACGACTTCAAGTACAGCTTCGAGCGCGTGTTAAATCCGGAAACCAGGAGCCCCAAGGCCTGGATGCTCTCCATAGTCGTGGGCGCCCAGGAGTTTCAGGACGGCTCCGCCGATGAAGTCAGCGGTATCAGGGTCGTCGACGCGGGCACGCTGGAAATCGAGCTGGCCGAACCACTGGCTCCCTTCAAGGCGATGCTCGCCAGCATCAACCTGGCCGTCGTGCCGCAGGAAGAGGTGGAAAAATGGGGTGAGGACTTCGGCCAGAATGTCGTTGCCGCCGGGCCATTCTCGTTGGGCGAGTGGAATCTCAACCAGGACGTAACGCTCAACGCCTTCGAAGACTACTGGAACGGGCGCCCATACCTGGACGCCGTCAGATTCCGCTTCATAGGCGACGAGAACACGCGCATCGTTGAGCTGGATGCCGGCCGGCTGGACATGGCCTGGGTGCCCCCAGCACACTGGGACCGGTTCAGCACCGACCCGGTCTACAAGGAGAAACTGGGCTGGGCCGAGACCTTCCACACCGATTTCATCGCCGTAAACCTTGACAACGAACCTTTCGGAACCAATGCCAAGTTGCGGCAGGCTGTCCGCTACGCCCTCGATCTGGATGCGATCATTGCCAGCCTGCAAGGACGGGCCAACGTCGCCCAGGGACTGCTTCCCCCAGGGTTGCTCGGATACAATGAGGACGCGGTACTGAACTATCCGACCAATCTGGAAACGGCGAAGGCACTGATGGCGGAGGCCGGATTCGCCGACGGCGTCCCCGGTACATTCGACGTCATTTTGCCGCCCTGGGGCAACCTGATAAAACTGCTGGAAATCTACCAGGCCAACCTGAAAGAGATCGGCATCAACATCGAGATCAAGCCGACGGAGTTCGGGCCCTACATGGAAGCACTGGAGTCAGGCGGTTACGACCTGGCCTGGATGTACCGTGTAACCGACTACGCCGACCCGGATGGCTTCTATTTCCCTCTCATGCACTCCGATAATGTCGGGGCCGGCGGCAACTATGCCCGCTACGCCAATGCCGACGTGGACGCCAATATCGCCACAGCCAGAGCCACTATCGACGACGCCGAACGCACCCGCCTCTACCAGGAGGTCGACGCTCAATTCGCCGCAGACCTGCCCTACATTCCGCTGACGCACAACATCTATGTGGACGTATCGACGCCTCGCGTGCAGAACTACGTACCTTCGCCGATGGATACCCATATGTTTCACCGTGTCTGGGTAGAGGAGTAGGTCGAAGAGCAGTGCCCATCGCCCTTGATCTGCTCCCTTAGTCAGCGTGTCTTTGAAATGCATGTCACCTGTCTTGTGCCAAATGACAGGTGACATGCAACTTGAAAAGGAGGCAGACATGACGACTCAGGTTTCGGGCGGCCGGCGAGGCGCGATCGCCGGCATTCCAGTAGCGTACCTCGCAGTATGGGCAGCCGTCTATGCGGTTGCCTCGATACTTCCCGCGATTCCCCTGGTCGGAGGGGGCACCTTCGGCGGTCAGGAGTTCATCCTGACCCTGGCAGGGATTCTGTTCGGCCCGATTGCCGGGGCGATCGCGGCCACGGTAGGCGGACTGCTGGCAAGCTTCATCGGTCCGGCCACCGCATACTTCGGATTTGCAACATTCTATCCTCATACCATCGGCGCGCTGGCAGCAGGCCTTCTGATGGTGAATACGCGCAATTCACGCATCGCTACACTTGTAATCTTTCTGATCGCACTGATCGCCTGGCCCGTGTTCCCCATGTTCTCGGCCATTGGCTCATATGTCTAT
>VYDA01000281.1 GCA_009843665.1 Caldilineaceae bacterium SB0675_bin_29
GGCCTTGTGCCTGCCCTCGCACCCTCCCCAACTGACGGACTCCACCGTACGGCCAAGTCAGGCGCCTGCACTGCGTCTCGCCAAAAGATGTTTAACAATTCCCGACACCGCTGGCACCGATTCCCCGCCAGACTGTTCCCACCCCAAATCAGGGATGCACCCGCCCAAGCAATACTGTTTGCCTAAGGAACAACCGTTGTGTTATCGTTCTCAGCGCGGCCTGCCCCCGTAGCTCAGTGGATAGAGCATCGGCCTCCGGAGCCGGGAGCACAGGTTCGAATCCTGTCGGGGGTACCATCAGGAGGAGTGAGATTTTCTCGCTCCTCTTTTTTTTCGCCCTGTCCGTCACCGAAACAGGTCCTTCTCCGCCGGCCGCTGGATCGACCGCGCCGGCGCGTCCGCGACGTCCGGCCGCCTGTAACCGCGCACAATCGCCGCCGGTCGCCCCTCACTGCTCTGGCCCATCACCAGCGTCGCCGCCGCGCACAGTTCATCGATGATGCACTCCTCGCTGGCCACTAGTTCATATCCGAACAGGTCCGTCAGCCCCCGCTGGTCCCACAGCGCCGGCAGACCCGCACAGCCGATGCAGACGCCAACCGTCCCCATCTTCCACGGACGCCCGTGGCTGTCGCTGATCAACACAGCCACCGTGGCGCCGGTCTCTTCCACGATCCGGTCGCGTAGCGCCGCCGCGCTGGCGTCGGCATCCGCCGGCAGCAGCGCCACCGTCTCCTCCGCCTCCGGCGCCACATTCGAATGGTCCAGCCCGGCATGCGCACACACCCAGCCGCTGCTCTGCTCGACGATCAGGACCCCCTCCCGCGCACGCACGACCGCATTGCTGTCGTCCAGCACCGCCTGCACCACGCGCGCGTCCTTACCCGTCTCCTGCGCCAGGCGAAGCGCCTCCTCGCCCGGCCTCACATCCGCCAGCCGCACCAGCCGTCCTTCCGCCTTGCTCACGATCTTCTGTGCGATCACAAGAATGTCCCCGGACATCAGGGAAAGTCCCGCGGCCCCGGCTGCTTCGGTAATCAGCGCCGCCAGATCATCGCCCGGCTGCACCAGCGGTATGCCAGGGATCGGAAGGATCTGAATGCCCCTCTGCTCGGGAGGAATCTGGGAAAGGTTTCTCTCCATCAGAACCCCAACTCCTCGGTCACGCTGTCGTCGCTTCGGCCAAAGTGCCAGTGCAAAAACGCCTCCAACACCCCGCCGCCCACAGCCAGTGACTTGTCCGAGATACGGAACGCGTACTCGGGATCCCCGCGCGGATCGATATCGCCGATCTTGAGCCCCGGCTGCAGCGACACACTCTCATGGATCAACCCGCGCAGCACGCCGCTGAACGGCGCCAGCAGCGTCGTCTCCTCGCCCGAGACCTGCACGACTGCGCCGTAAGGTGCCCCCACCTCCACGCGGTCGCCGATGCACGCCAATGCCCGAAAACGCCCCGCTACAGGCGCGCGCAGCACGCGCGCCGCCGCAACGTCCTCTGCCGGACCGCCATCGCTGCATTCTCCGGATTCCTGGCCGGTTGAAGGCGTCCTTATCGTGCCCGGCATGCCCGTATCGGCTTCGGCTCCGCCTTCCCAGATCGCCCGCCCCAGGTTGGGGCCGCGATTCGTCTCGATCACCGCGTGGCAGTCAACGCCGGCCTCAAAACCCGGCCCCAGCGCCGCCACGAACTCCGCGCACTCCAGCGTCGTGCCCGTATTGCACTTCGCCACGATCGCGTCGACAACCGCCGACGGCGCCAGCTCGTCTATCGCCTCCATCTCCGGATCGACCACAACCGGGATCTCCCCCGCATCCAGCACATCCGGAACGTCCACCGCCAGCGCCCTGCGCGCCGTGACGTCCTCCACCTCATGTTCTTCGTCGTACACGGCCTGCGCAAAGGCCACCGTCCGCCTCACCGTTAACGGTTGGGGCAGTTCGGTCATCACCACCGGGATGCCGCAGCGGTGCAGCCGCCAGGCCACACCGGTCGCCAGGTCGCCGGCACCCTTTATCAGCACCAGCAGATCGTCAAATGGATGTTCGTCTCTCATATCGCAATGATTGTTGACGTACCGTTAAGCCATCTGTAGTATACACAGGGCACTGTAAAGTATACACAGCGCACAGTAAAGCAAAAACTACTGCGCCGCCTTTTGCAGAGGCGCAAACACGCCCGCTTCGCAAAGGCCCGCGCCGCGCAATCTACCAAACTGTAGCGGAGCAGAACCGATGACAGTCGTTATCGCGGCTGACCAAACTGGCGCGCTCGAACAGGCCGCCGCCGCCGTGCAGCAGGGCGCCGTAATCGGCGTCCCCACCGATACCGTATACGGCCTTGTTTGCCTTTACAGCGATGCTGCCGCCATCGATCAGTTGTTCGCGGTCAAGGAGCGCCCGGACCATAAGGCACTGCCCGTCCTGCTCGGTGACGCAGAGCAGGCAAGCGCAGTAGTACGCACGGCCGGCGACCCCGCGGCCCAGGCCCTCATCGAACGCTACTGGCCCGGCCCGCTCACGCTCGTACTCCCCGCGCGCAGCAACCTGCCCGCCGCCCTCACCGCCGGCGGCGACACCGTCGGCGTCCGCCTGCCCGCGCACCCATTTTTGCGCGCCCTCGCCCGACGCGTCGGCCCCCTCGCCTCCTCCAGCGCCAACCGCAGCGGCGTCTCCCCTTGCGCGACAGCCGCCGCCGTCCTCGACCAGCTTGCCGGCCGCATCCCTCTCCTTATCAACGCCGGCCCCGCCCCCCTCGCCCAGTCCAGCACCGTCCTCGACCTCAGCGGGCCCCAGCCGCAACTGCTCCGGAAAGGCCCGATCGGTCCCGGCGAACTGGCCGCGGCCGGAATACACGCTGGAGTCCTCAGTGAGAAGTGAATTACAAGCATCGGGAAGCGAGTCGCAAGCGACCCTCTCTCCTCTCTCCTCTTCATTCTCTCCTCTCCTTATAGGTCTCGACGCCTCCCGCAGCC
>VYDA01000259.1:0-1246 GCA_009843665.1 Caldilineaceae bacterium SB0675_bin_29
CCCCTACGGTGGGATGCCCGGTTGGAAAAAAATGCCAGCAAACCTTATTTGCTAGTGGCCCAGGAGCGATAGGGAAGGCAAAGGAGAGGGGAAAACCAGGCCGCCCGGGAACTGTCTGTGGAGAGGCAGACCCGGGCGGTTTTTGCGTTCAGACGCCCCAGCGCTGGCGGGCTTTTTCCATGGGGACGGTGTCGCCTTTCATCCAGGCGTAGTGGGCGATGGGGTTTTCGCCGATCCAGCGTTCGTCGACGGGTTCGTCGGCGCGCTGGTAGCGGGTGTCGCAGCTGAGGCGGAAGCGGCCGGTGGTGTTGGAAAGGGAGCCGTGCATGGTGTACATGCCGAAGATGAGGGCGTCGCCCATTTCGAATTCGGCGCTGCGCCACTGGCCGCCGAAGGTGTCGACGAGCTCGACGGGGTCGTTGGAGAACCAGCCGGTGACTTTGTCGCGGTCGACGTCCATTTCGCCGTAGGTCTCTTTGATGCGGTCGAAGCGGTGGGAGCCGGCGAGGATGGCGAGGGGGCCCATTTCGTAGGGCAGGTCGCCGAGGGGGGTCCAGACGGTGAAGACGTTGGTGGTGCCGCGGCCCATGTAGACTATGTCGTAGTGGGCGCCGGTGAAGGCGCCGTTGGGGACGACGCGCAGCCACTTGAAGTCGTAGGTGAGGCTGGGCCCGTCGAGGTTTTCGGCGAAGAACAGGAGCAGCTCGGGCGCTTCGACGACGGCGAGGATTTCGTGCGTGTGGGTGATCGCCTTGCTGCCACCGTAGAACTTACCGCGCTTGCCTTCAGCGATGACGCCGTCCATGAGGGGCGCGCCGGGGGCGAGCTGCTCAGCCTGTTGCAGGTTCTCGAGGATTACGCGGCGGGCTGATTTCACTTTGTTGCGGTCGTGGAGGCCGCGGATGAGCAGGTAGCCTTCGTCGTGCAGGCGGCTGCGCAGGGTTGGCATATCGTGCCTGTCGGCAGTTGAGTCGCGCAGTTCGTCGAGGTAGCGTCCGCCTATTTCGAGGTCGTATTTCCCCATAGTCAGTTTCATAGGTCAGATCCCGGATTGCATTGTTCAGAATGCGGTCTATTTGAGACTGCCGGCGGTGAGGCCGGCGATGAAGTAGCGTTGGGCGAACAGGAATACGAGCAGAATGGGCAAAATTGACACGAATGAGGCCGTGAAGATGAGATGGATTGGCGTCGGCCTTCCGGAGACCCCCGAATCCATGACGGCGAGGAAGAGGGGCAAGGTATACAG
>VYDA01000259.1:1256-2973 GCA_009843665.1 Caldilineaceae bacterium SB0675_bin_29
GTATACAGCTCCGGTTTGTTAAGGTAGATCAGCGGACCCATAAAAGCATTCCAGTGGCCCATAAAGGAGAAGATGGCGAGTGCGGCCATGCCGGGCAGGACGACGGGGGCAACGACGCGCCAAAAGGTGGCGAACGGGCCACAACCGTCGATGCGTGCGGCCTCGATCATTTCATCGGGCACTGTGGTCATGTACTGGCGCATCCAGAAGACGGCGAAGGGCGTGGCCAGGCCGGGAATAATGAGAGGGTACCAGGTGTTAATCCACTTCAGCCAAGCCATGACCAGGTAGTTGGGGACGAGGCCGACACTGTTGGGGATCATCATGGTTGCCAGCATGGAGAGGAAGAGAGGGTTGCGCCCTTTGAAGCGCAGTTTAGCGAAGGCATAGCCGGCAAGGGAGGCGAGGAAGACATTGCCGGCGGTGTTAATGACGGCGATGATCGTGCTGTTCAGGAACGTTCGGACAAGAGAGACGCCGCCGCGAAAATCGATCTCGTCCGAGGGGATGAGGCCGGCGATTTCCAGGTAGTTGTTAAAGGAAGGGCGGGTGGGCCAGAACTGAACAGGGACGATGTAGATATCTTCCAACGGCTTCAAGGAGGAGGAGACCATCCAATAGAAGGGAAAGATAAAGAACAGTAAGGCGATCAACAGGAGAAGGTGTGTAAAGATCCTGCCCAATGAGATTGCTTTCGTTGGGGAGATCGGGCCTGTATGGGGGCTTGCTGCGGAGGCTTCGACGCGCTGGCTCATGTGGAACAGTTTTTCCCTGACACGGGTTTACTCGGATGCGGCGCGTTCGGTGGCGAAGATCTGCAAGAACGAAAGGACAATGATGATAACAGCGTTGGCGTAGGCGAGCGCGGAAGCATAGCCGAAATTGAAGCTTTGAAAAGCCTGTCTGTAGATTATCAGACCCATGAGAAGCCCGGCGCGATCGGCGCCGCCGCTGGTACCGACAAGCATGTATGCTTCTTCAAAAATATTGAACATGCCGATAGTCGACAGGATGGCGGCGAAGGCGATGACACGACGCATCAGCGGCACGGTGATATTAAGGAAGGACTGTAGTCCGTTTGCACCGTCGATGCGGGCGGCTTCATAGAGTTCATAGGGGATGCTTTGGAGGCCGGCCAGCATAATCATCATGTTGTAGCCAACCCAGCGCCAGAGGATCATGATCAGGATAGCGGGTTTAATGAATTCGGGCTTGTTCAAGAATCCCTTATATTCGATATCGAAGGTCTGCATGACCGAACCCAGGGGGCTGTAGGTTGAGCCGAGTAGGAAGTCGAAGAGTATGCCTACCACGACGAGCGAGGTGACGACTGGCAGGAAGTAGGCTGTGCGATAGATCACGCGACCGCGAATGGGCCGATTGAGCACGTTTGCAAAGCTCAGGCTAAGAATGACCATGAGAGGAACGACAAGAATACCGAGGATAACCGTATTCGAGAGAGCAATATGGAAGTTTTCGTCGGTGAACAGGCGCGCATAGTTTTTCAGGCCGATATACTCACTGGATCGCACGCTTTTCCAGTCCTGGAAACTGATCCAGATGGCGAAAAGGATGGGGAATGCGCCGAAGATGCCAAAGAGGATAAAGAAAGGGGAGATGAAGACGTATGGCGCCGCCTTTTCCCAGATGAAATACCGGGATTTTGGAGGTATCGATGCAGGTCCGAGAGTTGAGGGCGTGGAGACCACTCCCATAG
>VYDA01000444.1 GCA_009843665.1 Caldilineaceae bacterium SB0675_bin_29
CACGACTGCAGTGGTCAGTGGTCAGTGGTTAGTGGTCAGTGGTTGCACTTGGTGTTTGCCTTAGCGGGCCCGAACGAAATGCCGGCGAGCCCTGGGACACACATTGGGAAATAATGCCTATGATGACCGAACGTACCGGCGGCGAAGCACTCGTGCAGGGCCTGCTCTCGCACGGCATCGACACGATCTTCGGGCTGCCCGGCGTGCAGGTCGACTTTTTTTACAACGCGGTTTACGATGCCGGCGACCAGATACGGGCCATTCATTCGCGGCATGAGCAGGGGGCAGCCTACATGGCCCTCGGCTACGCGCTCGCCTCGGGAAAGACCGGCGTCTATGTTGTCGTGCCCGGGCCAGGTTTCCTCAACACCACCGCCGCACTGGCCACCGCCTACGCCACAAATGCGCCCGTACTCTGCCTGGCCGGCCAGATCCATCAGGACCAGCTCGGCCGCGGTTACGGCATGTTGCACGAGATCCCGGACCAGCTGGCTGTCATGCGGTCGTTGACGAAGTGGACACGCCGCGTCGAAACACCAGGCGAGATCCCGCGGCTCCTGGCTGAAGCGCTGAGCGAAATGCGTTCAGGCCGTCCGCGGCCGGTCGGGCTGGAGGCGCCTCTGGACGTCCTGGCCGACAAGGCGGAGTTTGACGATAGTCCATTTCCGGTGACCGTGCGACGACCTGTGGTGGATAGCGACGCCATCGAAGAGGCTGCCCGGCTGATGGGAAAGGCACGCAGCCCGGTGATATTCGTCGGTGGCGGCGCGATGGAAGCGGGCGAGGAGGTCCGGGCACTGGCCGAAGCGCTGCAGGCGCCTGTCGTCGCCAGCGCGCGCGGGCGGGGCATTCTCTCCAGCCGTCATCCTTTCAGTCACACGTACGGCGTGGGTGAGCGGCTGTGGGAAGAGGCCGATCTGGTCATCGCCATCGGCACGCGAATTACCAAGCCGTTGATCCAGTGGAAGAGCCAGGACGATATGGCCCTGATTCGCATCGACATCGCGGCCGAGGAGTCGGAGCTGATCGTCCCGGCGGATGTGACGGTGGCGGCCGACAGCAAGGAGGCCCTGGGCGCCCTGCTGCCAGCGCTGGCACGCTACAACCGGCCGCGGCCTTCGCGCGCGGCTGAAATGGTTGCGCTGCGCAAGGAGATGGAAGCGCTCTTTGACTCGTTCCAGCCGCAGACGGACTTCGTGCGCTCTATCCGCGACACTCTGCCGGATGACGGCATCTTTGTGGATGAGATCACGCAGGTTGGCTATGCCAGCATTCTGGCGATGCCCGTTTACGAGCCGCGTACATTCATTACGCCCAATTATCAGGCGACGCTGGGCTGGGGACTCCCGACTGCGCTGGGCGCAAAGGTAGCGGCTCCCGATCGAGCGGTCCTCTCCATCAGCGGCGACGGCGGCTTTCTCTTTTGCGTAGGGGAACTGGCGACGGCAGTGCAGCAAGGCATTAATACGGTTTCGGTCGTTTTCAACGATGGCGCATACGGCAACGTGCGCCGCATGCAGAAGGAGCTCTACGCGGGGCGCACAATATCCTCAGACCTGGTGAATCCGGACTTTGTTGCCCTGGCAGAGTCCTTTGGCGCCTCAGGGGTGCGGGTACGGTCCGCCGACAGTCTGCGCGACGCGCTTACCGATGCTTATGCTGCGGACGCGCCTGTTGTGATCGAAGTGCCGGTGGGGGAGATGCCTGGGCCGTGGCGGGGCTTGTATCCAGCCGAGGTCGTGATTTAGCGATGCCTATGCCGGACTTTTGCACAGCGCATCCGCATTGCTGATTGCGGCGCAGACCGTTGACTCGGGGCGCCGACACAGGCCAGCGGAGAACGGCAGTTTCTCGTTTTTTGGGCCGTATCTGCTTGCGGTTTGGTGACGGGAGGAGCGGTCCGATGGCAGTGATCGTATTTCAGGGGGAGCATGGCTCATTTTCCGAACAAGCATGCCATCAGCAGTTCGGAGTTGGCGTCCACACGGTCTCCTGCAGGACGTTCGAAGAACTCTTTTCGACTCTGGACAACGATCGCGCCACTGCTGGCGTCGTACCGGTGGAGAACTCTGCGGCCGGCAGCATCAACAAAGCCAGTGACCTGTTGTTCAATCATGACCTGCGAATTCAGGGTGAAATCATTTTGCGCGTGGAACACAACTTACTGGCGATACCCGGCCATGGCGACAAGATCAAGAAGGTACGCAGCCATACTCAGGCTTTGTCGCAGTGCGAAGGTTTTCTCAACCGCAACAGTTTCGAGGCAGTTCCCTGGTATAACACGGCGGGCAGCGCCAAAGATCTGGCGGAGTGCCCGGAGCCCAATGTGGGCGTAATCGCCAGTTCTCTGGCTGCAGAGATTTATGGCCTGGAGATCGTCCGGCGGAACATTGAGGACGCGAGTTTCAACTATACACGTTTCGTTGTCATCGGGAAGGGCGAAGCGGGGCAGACAGATAATGCCAAGACATCCATCGTTTTTGTTACGCCACACAATCCTGACGGGTTGTCAGCGTGCATCCGCGAATTTGCCGACCGCAAAATCAAGCTTCTGAGGTTGGTGAGCCGTCCGCGCCGCGATTATCCGTGGCAGTATGTATTTTATATGGACGTCGAGGGTCACTGGCGGGAGCCGGAGTGCGGCGCCGCTCTTCTTGGTCTGCTCAACAATGCGGCGTTTGTCAAGATGTTGGGCAGTTATCCCGCGGCGGTACAGTCCGTTGCGGATCGATACGTAAGGAAGACAGTGTTGCAGGAGCAGGTGCAGGGGATACAAGCGGACACCACTATTGAACTTCCCGGCATCGGCAGCTGAGGTGGATAGGGGAAAACCATACGAGAGTGCCGCGAAGACAGGATTCGGCCGGGGGAGGGAGG
This sequence comes from Caldilineaceae bacterium SB0675_bin_29, assembly GCA_009843665.1. GTDB lineage: Bacteria > Chloroflexota > Anaerolineae > Caldilineales > Caldilineaceae > Bin5. Next base: position 2,878 of record VYDA01000444.1, read on the forward strand.
AAAGTCCTGTGGAGGAGAGAAGAGTCTTAATTCAGGGTGCGGTGAGCCTTGCGGCAGTTTTTGCGGTCATGGTTTTGGCTGTGTGGGGG
>VYDA01000201.1 GCA_009843665.1 Caldilineaceae bacterium SB0675_bin_29
CGCCCCCGCGCCCCCCGCCCGCCCCCCCCGCGGGGGGGGGGGGGGGGGGCGGGGGGGGGGGGCCCCCCCCCCACAAGGGAGGGCCGAATAGGCCCGACCGCCCGGAAAAGCAGTTTTCAGTTTTGAGTTTTTAGTGAACTGCTTAGTACGTGGTGGTCAGATGGAGGGGTGGGGTCAGTGGTCAGAGACGGCGCTTATTCTGGCGGAAACTGGAATGGGAACTGACCGCGGCCTGGTAGGCTCCGGAGGTATGCGACTGTTCACCCCCTTTTGGGGATGCACGCTTACTTGCCGTTCGTTGACCGGAGGCAGTACGTCCGTTATACTGAGCGCAGCCCTAAACCAGGTTTTCGCGCCTTATATTAAGGAGTGTGATGATGGCATCTGTTCCGACGATCCCGGTGGCTCATTTGGGCGGCAAGGCTAATGCTGCAGCAGCATCCCACGGTCTGGAAACGAGCAATGGGGTGGTTGAGTCTGCTGAGAGCATCAGGGAGTTCTACGCTGAGAATGGCTATTATATATTGCCGGATGCGCTGACGGCGGCGGAGGTGGAGGCGCTGCGGGCGGAGACGACTGCGATCTGCAAGGGTGAGCGCGGAGACGTGGACGGGTTTGAGCCGAATGTTCCCGGTGAAGTTGAGGATGACGTACTGCGGCGTTATCTGTGCATCCACTTTCCGCACAAGATTTCGGAGGTGATGCTGGGGTATCTGGGTCACAGGCATATTGCGGAGGTGCTGACGCAGGTTATCGGGCCGAACGTGAAGTGTATGCAGTCGATGCTGTTTATCAAGGCGACGGGCAAACCGGGGCAGGCGTGGCACCAGGACGAGTTCTTTATTCCGACACGCGACCGGACGCTGACGGGCGCGTGGATTGCGCTGGACGATGCGACGGTGGAGAACGGGTGCCTGTGGGTCATTCCGGGCTCGCACAAGCGGGGCATCATCTGGCCGCAGCATGACCATGACGATCCGCGCTTTGACTGCGCGGGCGAGGCGTACGGTTTCCCGTATTCCGATGAGGACTCGATCCCGGTGGAGGTGAAGGCGGGAGCGCTGGTCTTTTTCAACGGCTATCTGCTGCACCGCTCGTTCCCGAACCGGGCGCAGAGCGGGTACCGGCGCGTGTTGGTGAACCATTACATGAGCGCGGAGTCTTACCTGCCGTGGCGGAGTCCGAAGGAGACCGAGCACATGGCGACGGCCGACTACCGGGACGTCGTGATGATTGCTGGCGAGGACCCTTACCCCTGGAAGTCGTACGAGGAGCTGGCTTTGCCGAAGGTGAGGCCTAGCGGTGAGGGCGGCTGCGAGAACTGGCGCAGATATCCCAAGCGCGAGAAGCTGCCCTTTTTCAAAGATGGATTCCGCCCCGGAGACGCGCCTGAAGATGACGACTGATCTTTGCTTTAGAGACGGGAGGGAGCTGGCCGCGGGCATCCGCAGTGGGGCGTTCTCCAGTGTGGAGGTGACGGCGGCGCATATTGCGCAGATCGAGCGGGTGAATCCGGCGGTCAACGCGGTGGTGACGTTTTTGCCGGAGCAGGCGCTGGCAGGGGCGAAGGCGGCTGACGAGGCGCTGGCGCGGGGCGAAGAGGTCGGGCCGCTGCACGGTCTGCCGATGCTGCACAAGGACACGACGGACACGGCGGGCATTCGCACGACGTACGGTTCGCCGATCCACAAGGAGAATGTGCCGGAGCAGAGCCAGCTGATCATTGAGCGGCTGCATGCGGCGGGCGCGATCCCGATGGGCAAGACGAATGTGCCGGAGTTCGGGGCGGGTTCGCAGTCGTTTAACCCTGTGTTTGGGGCGACGGGCAATCCGTACGACCCGAGCAAGACGTGCGGGGGTTCGAGCGGCGGGCAGGCGGTGGCGCTGGCGTGCGGGATGACGCCGTTGGCGGACGGCAGCGACATGGGCGGCTCGCTGCGCAACCCGGGGAACTTCTGCAACGTGGTCGGTTTCCGCGTTTCGCCGGGGCGGGTGCCGGTGTGGCCGAGTCTGACGGCGTGGTCTGGTCTGTCGGTACAGGGGCCGATGGGGCGCACTGTGGCGGACGCGGCTTTTCTGCTGAGTGTGATCGCGGGGCCGGATGCGCGTTCACCGATCGCGCAGTCGGAGCCGGGCAGTGTTTTTGCGCGGCCTTTGGAGCGGGACTTCAGCGGCGTGCGTATCGCGTACAGCGCGGACCTGGGGGGCGAGTTCCCGGTTGATCCGCGGGTGCGGGAGGCGATCGAGGGGCAGCTGGCGGCGTTCGGCGGGCTTGGCTGCGAGGTGGCAGATTTCAGCGGCGCGGGCGCGACGCGGGAGCGGGGAGACGGGCCGGGATTGCCGGACTTCGGCGACGCGGACGAGATTTTCAAGATTATGCGGGCGTGGAGTTTCCATCATTCGCACGGGCCGTTGCTGGCAGATCACCGCCACCAGACTCAGGCTACGATCATCTGGAACGGCGCCCCGGGGGCGCTTCTGAGCGGCGCGGACCTGGGGCGGGCGGAGGAGATGCGCACGACGTTGTACCATACGATGCGCCAGTTTATGGAGACGTACGAGTTCCTGCTGCTGCCGGTCAACCAGGTGCCGCCATTTTCGGTGGACGTGCCGTATCCGATGGCTATCGACAGCGGCGACGGGGTCGTGGAGATGGAGACGTATATCGACTGGATGAAGTCGTGCTATTACATCACTGTGACCGGTCATCCGGCGATTTCGGTGCCGTGCGGGTTTACGCCTGAGGGGCTGCCGGTGGGCGTGCAGATTGTGGGGCGGCACCGGGATGATTTTGGCGTGCTGCAGATGGCGCATGCGTTTGAGCAGGCGACGCGGGTGGGGGAACGGCGGCCGGGGGTTATTGGCAGGTAGGTTCCGCTGACATTTGGGGATGTCGATCAAGATTCAACCGGAACGGAAGGCCTGCAGGCCTGTCAGAGATGTTTCACGCAT
>VYDA01000057.1 GCA_009843665.1 Caldilineaceae bacterium SB0675_bin_29
GGGCACGCCCGCATTGGCGACAAATTCGCTGGCCAGCCGCAACGCGTGGTCTGATGCACCGGTCTGCGCTTCGATTAGGGAGGAGGAGCTGCCCGACTTCGTCCAGCCAGTGAAACTGTTCTCAAAGTCCCCATTCGTTACAGCATTCGTCCCCGGTGAATAAAGCAGCGCCAGGCTCTCGCTCGTGCCGAAAACACGCCTTCGCATCAGCAACTGACTGCCAACTGAAATATTCCAGCTCCCGATTGGCACGGTCATCGTAAACCGGCCGCCCGCGTCGGTCGTGGCCGTTGTCGTGCCGATACTCACTTGGACCCCAACGCCGGCCTCCCCCGCAGGGTTGATAACTCTGCCCGTAACGGAACTGTGCTCCGCAACTGTCGTCTCGGCCAGCGACGTATCCGCGTGCAGCTTGTACCCCAGCCTGTCTTCGGCCGCCACGCTGAATGCGTATTTCTTGCCAGCCTCGCCTGTGTAGGACGCCTTGCCATACGCTTCAACGTCTTCCTGCCACAGCGCCCAATCCCCACTGTCGACCTTAACATAGACCGAGGTCGAAATCACCCCGGAGCCCCAATCCCTCGCATGCCACGTCACCGGAAAAGTCTGCGGTGAGTGCGCTGGTAGGCCCAATATCGACGCCGTCGGTGACATCGTGTCCGTTTCAATTAGGAGCACAGGCTCGCCGTATATGCCCATGCTGTAGCCGCCCTGCCCGTCGGGCCAGTTGGTGTTGGTCGCCCCCGCAAGGCTTACCTCGTAGTAGCCCGCGGTCGGAGTCACGACCGTCGTCGTGCCATCCAAACGGATTAGTCGCCCGCTTGTGCCGGTAGCCGGAATGTTGGCCGTCTGTGCCTGCGTATTCAGGGACCACGTCAGCAGACGCCGCTCTTTCGTTCCGGGATGATAGAAGGCGATCCTCCGCACCCGAAAACGTTCGATGTCCGCCCAGGCAAATTCAGTGCCGGTGAAGTGCTGGTTCGCCAATTTGAAGGCATTGTAGGACAGCCGTGTTTCTGCGTTGGACGGGGAGCAGAAACTGTTGCTTTCGTTCTTTGCCAGCCCAAACCCGTCAGGCGAATCGACCGCTACCACGTTCCCGCAATCGTCGTGAAGCATGAAGTGAAAGATGGGTCCCCCGCCGGCCAACCTGGTATAAGCGATATTCTGCCAAATGTACGACGCCTGCTCTTTGGCCGTGGCCCGCCAAGGGCTGGGGCAGGTAGGACCAGGGTAGTCGTTGCAGACCGGCACCCCGCTCTCCGTAATCCAAATCGGCTTATCCCCCCAGCCGCGCGCGTCCAGCGCGTTGCGAACTTTCTTCGTGTACTGGTAGCCGACGTACGATAGCGAATAATGGTGACTGCCCGCCGCGTCAAAAAATCCGCTATTCTGACTGCTCAGAGAGTCGGCCGCCAGCGCGTCCAGCATATCATAGAGCCACTGCCCGTTTTCGAAGTGCGCCAGGCCGCCGAAGACCACGTAGGCCTCGGGGTCAATCCACTTGATGACAATGTAGGCAACCTTCAGCAAACGAGCGTATTCCTGAGGCGTCCCCGACCAGAAGTGACACAGGTCCGGCTCATTCCAGATTTCCCAATGACGGACATTAGTACCCGCATCGCCTCCAGGCCTGTATCGGTTCACCGCCGCGCCGACAAAGCGGGCCCATGGGTTTGTTGGGTTGAGCCGTGCATCGGTCGACGGAACATCGGTGCCGTCGGTGAATATCGAATTACTCAACCCAAATGGCGCCGGTGGACCCTCGTGACGTTGGCAAGTGCCGGACTGCCCCTGCAGCCCGTCCTGCGTAACTCGCACCTGCCTCCCAGAAGCATCCATCACCTCCATTAGGTCGCATTCGCCTCCGGCCTCTTGCGGCAGACAGTCAGCCGACCTCGGTGCAAAGTTCTCCGGCAACTCCGTGAATGAACCGCCAAGCGCTGTCGAAGCTGACCGGCTCCCCAAGCGATACTGGCGAGGAGTACCCAGCAATATCGCCAGGGTATTCAGGTTCTTACCTTCATTCGCCAGAATGGCCGCGTCCTGGCCGGTCCAGGTAAATTCCCCAATACGTTTCTCAACCTGCTCCCAATAAACGGGAAAGCGGTCCATACGAACACCGGTATCTACCCCGCGTTGGATCCGGCCAGCCCCGCTGTTGGTCTCGGCCGAGTTCACGAAACCCAGCCCGAACTCGGAAACACCAAGCGTCTTCGTATAAGGGACAGTTGCAGCCTGACTTGCTAAGGCGTTAATCTGGGTTCGGCTCTTTAGAAGCCTCCCATCATCCGTCTCCGACTTCTGTAGATCGCCGCCTGCAGCACCGGTTGGCAGGTTTACGTCCTTAGCGAGAAAGGCTGAATCTGCGCGACCGTTGTACAGCAGGAGATAGAGCAGGACACCCGCCGCGGCCACAACCATCGCTATTCGGCCAGCCGCGCTCAGCGTGCGCCTCACTGTGGGCAGTTCTCCAATACGACTTGACTTGCGGCGATTCTTCACTGTCTTGGCCCCAATGTCCTCACCTGATCGAATCCCTATCAGGTCGCGAGTCGCCACCGAGACTGCATAAGTCATCGGGAAAGAATCGAAAAGGACTGCATGCAGCCAGCATCACAGCCTCTTGACATTCTCGGCTCAAAAAATCCGGTCGGGGACGAAATGGAGGCTTCCAGAAATCCTGCATCGTCTCCTAAGTCTACCATAGACAGATTGGGTTGATTACCGAGCAATAACCCTTTCCCACTCGCATTCTCGAACACCGTAGGTAGGCCGCCCTGCGATGCAACTGAACTGTAGTGCAATCGAACGGTTTTCGTAGAGACTCTGACTATCTGATGAAAAAGGTGACTACGAAATCTTCAACAAGCCGCGACCCACTATAGGCAGGCGAGTTTACCTCTCTCCTCACTCCTCTCAAAGCCAAACACCCATCAATCTGTGCTT
>VYDA01000279.1:0-1055 GCA_009843665.1 Caldilineaceae bacterium SB0675_bin_29
TTCCCTCCGCCCCGTCCACGACGAAGAGGTCGCTGTCCCGATCATCCGGCATCTTCACGGTGTAGAAGGGGCCTTCCGTCTGCGACGGCGTGAAGTATTCAATCTCTATTCGCAGCGCTTCGAGGTCTTGCTCAACTGACCCCTTTTCTAGACTGCCTTCTTCTTGATTCGCTGCGCTCTCTGCTTGGGCCGCCGTGCTCTGGGGCGCCTCTATACTGGGTCCCGCAGACATATCTGGGGCTATACACGCCGCCAAAGACATTGCTGCCAATGCGACCGTCACCAAGAAACAGTGGAATGGTCGTTCATTCATGGGTTGGTCTTCATTCCCGAAAGGGATTGCTGGAGTTTGAAGGATCGTCTTCGTCAACTCTCTAAGGCAATATCGAATTTCGCTGCTGTCCTTGACTGGACGTCCTCCAGCGAGGCCCCATCCATCAACTCGGTAACGGTCAGGCGTTCGTTGAGGAAGCGAAAGACGGCCAGTTCGGTAATGATCACGTCAACCGCGCCTGTCGCCGTCAGCGGCAGCGTGCAAGCCGGCACGATCTTCGAGCTGCCGTCACGGCTGGCGTGGGTCATGGTTACGATCAGGCGCTTGGCGCCCGATGCCAGGTCCATCGCCCCGCCTACGCCCAGCAACGGCCTACCGGGCGCCGCCCAGTTGGCCAGATTGGCCTGCTCATCAACCTGCAGTCCCCCCATGATCGCCGCGTCCACGTGCCCGCCCCGAATCATCGCAAAGGAGTCCGCGCTGTCAAAGTAACTGCTGCCGGGCAGTGCCGTCACCGGAATCTTGCTGGCGTTGATCGGATACTCCATCGCCCCGCCCCTCTCCGGCGCGGGTCCGACCCCCAGCATCCCGTTCTCGGTATGCAAAATGATGCCGTGCGCCGGTGTGATCAGGTCCGCCACAAGTGTCGGTATGCCCACACCCAGATTGACAATGTCTCCCGGCTTCAGTTCGGCCAGCGCACGCCGCGCCAACTTCATTCGCAAACCACCGGCTCTCTTGCCGCTTTCGGCGATCGACGCCGACGAACCCAGGTCCGCCT
>VYDA01000279.1:1065-2945 GCA_009843665.1 Caldilineaceae bacterium SB0675_bin_29
CCTCTGATGTCCTCACCGGCACCAGATAGTCGACGTAACATCCAGGCGTATGCACCGACTCAGGCGGCAGTTCTCCCGCGGGCACGCACTCCTCCACCTCGGCGATGACGAGGTCCGCGGCCGTCGCCATCGCTCTGTTGAAGTTCTGCTCGGTCATGCGGTAAGCAAGGTTGCCCGCTGCGTCCGCAGTCCATGCCCTGATCAGCGCCACGTCGGCCCGCAATGCCGGCTGGAACACATGCAGTCGGCCGTCAATCTGTTTCGTTTCCCGACCTTCGGCCAGCACAGTACCGGCCGCTGTCGGCGTGTAGAACCCGCCGATTCCCGCCCCGCCAGCCCGAATCGCCTCAGTCATCGTGCCCTGCGGCATCACTTCGAACTCGATTGCACCAGACTGTGCAGCAGCAACCGCTTCCGGATTGCTGGTAAAGAACGAGCCTATCGCCTTCTTGATCTGCCCGTTACGCAACAATCGCCCCCCACCAAGGCCCGGCTCGCCAACGTTGTTCGCAATATAGGTCAATCCGCCAACGTCCGAATCCGCCAGCGCATGCAGTACCTGGGTGGGATTGCCAGTCATCCCGAAACCGCCCACCAGAACTGTGGCTCCGGACTTGACCAGTGCAGCCGCTTCTGCCGGCGTGATTTGCGGTAGCAGCTTCAACCGTCCAACCTTTCGACCACGGTCGCCTCGCCCTGACCTACGCCCACGCAGAGCGTCGCCAGGCCGTAGCGGGCCACCTCGCCTGAATCGGCTCTTCTATGCATCTCGTGTATGAGCGTAGTCAGAATGCGGGCGCCGGAGCAGCCCAACGGATGGCCGAGGGCAATCGCTCCGCCGTTCACATTCGTGATCTCTTCCCCCAGTTCGAGTTCTCGCAGTACCGCCAGCGTCTGCACCGCGAAAGCTTCGTTGATCTCGACCAAATCGATGTCGTCTGTCGAAAGCCCCGACCGCGCCAGCGCCTTGCGTGCCGCCGCCACAGGCCCAAGTCCCATGACACGGGGGTCCACACCGGCTGCTGCCGACGCCATCCACCGGGCAATGGGCCGGATCCTCAGTTCGCTGGCCCGCTCGCGCGACATCAGTACAAGCGCGCACGCGCCATCGTTCAGCCCGCTGGCGTTGCCTGCGGTGACCGTTCCTCCTTTTCGAAAAGCAGGACGCAGGCCCCCCAAGGCCTCCATGCTAGTCGCAAGCTGGTAGTTGTTCTCCCATTTCGTATAGCGAGGGTGTTCGTCGGTTTCCATGACGACGGGTTCACCTCGCCTCTGCGGGATCGTTACGGGCACTATCTCGCGCTCAAAGCGGCCCTCGTTGATCGCATGGACCGCCCTTTCCTGGCTCTGCAGGGCAAAACGGTCCTGTTCCGCTCGGCCTATCTCGCCCCCTGTTATCTCTGACGCGCAACTCATTTCGTAAATGTTTTCGGCCGTCTCTCCCATCGCCTCCAGCGGAAAAAGCGCTTCCAGCGCCGGGTTGGGATAGCGCCAGCCGAGCGTCGTGTCAAAGCCCGTTATATTGCCGGACGGGCCGAAGCCGGTAGGATTCTTGGGCAGACTATAGGGGGCGCGAGTCATACTTTCCACACCGCCGGCGACAAAGACTTCGCCCTCGCCGCACAGAACTGCCCTGGCAGCTTGATTGACCGCTGTGAGCCCGCTCGCACACAGCCTGTTCACGGTAACCCCCGCCACCTCGTGCGGAAGCCCGGCCAGCAAGGCAGCCATCCGCGCGATGTTGCGATTGTCTTCTCCCGCTTGATTGGCGCAACCCAGATAGACTTCCTCGATCTCCCCAGGCTCTATTCCGGCTCTTGCAACGGCTTCTCGAACGGCGAGCGCCGCCAGGTCATCCGGTCGAATCGAAGCTAAGGCAC
>VYDA01000571.1:0-1605 GCA_009843665.1 Caldilineaceae bacterium SB0675_bin_29
GGCGGGAGGTGGAGATTCCAAGCAGTTGGGCGGGGCGGCGGGTGCTGCTGCATTTCCAGGCAGTGGATTATGACGCCACCGTATGGGTCAACGGAGAGGAGGTTGGGCGTCACAGAGGGGGATTCAGCCCCTTCACTTGTGATCTGAGCGACGCGGCACGGCCGGGTGAGCGGGTGACTGTTGTGGTGCGGGCTCGGGACAACCACCGGGATCCCCAGCCGCGGGGCAAGCAGGCGCAGACGTATGGGCCGCGGGGAGCGATTTACGTGCGGACGACCGGCATTTGGCAGAGCGTGTGGATGGAACCGGTACCGGAGATTCATTTGGGACGGCCGCGGCTGACGCCGGACGTTGCCAACAGTGTCATCCGCGTGGAGCAGCCGCTGGTTCTGCGGCGGGCGGCGGCGGAGCGGTTTCGGACTGCGAAACTGGAGGGAGTTCGATTGCAGGCCCAGCTTCTGGACAGCGACGGTGTGGTGACGGAGGCCGAATGTTCAGCTGAACTCGACCTGTGTCCGCAGCTGGAGCTGAAGGTACCAACTGGGCGCCGCAGGCTGTGGTCGATCGAGGACCCGCATCTGTATGATTTGGTGCTGAGGCTGGTGGGCGGAAGTGGAGAGGTGGTTGACGAGGCGCGCAGTTACACCGGGCTACGCGGCGTGGCCATCAGCGGGAAGGCGATCACGTTGAACGGACAGCCTGTATTTCAGAGGCTGGTCCTGGACCAAGGCTATTACCCTGACGGCATAATGACGGCGCCCAGCGACGAGGCCCTGCGCCGGGATATCGAGTTGAGCAAGGAGGCCGGCTTCAACGGCGCGCGGCTGCACCAGAAGGTCTTTGAGGAGCGATTTCTGTATCATGCCGACCGTCTGGGGTATCTGATTTGGGGCGAATTCGGTGATTGGGGTTGCCGTCATTACGGTGCGGTGGAGGACCATCAGCAGCCGACGCCTTCTTACATAACCGAGTGGCTGGAGATATTGGAGCGGGACTACTCCCATCCTTCGATCGTCGGGTGGTGCCCGCTCAACGAGACCTGGCAGCCACTGCACGACAGGATTACTACACTGGATGCGGTTACGCGAGGGCTCTTTCTGGCGACGAAGGCGATGGACAGGACACGGCCGGTGTTGGACACATCGGGCTATTCGCACCGCGTGCCGGAGGCGGACGTCTATGATAGTCATGACTACACGCAGGACACTGAACTGTTTGCCGAGCGTCATGCCCATGTGGCCGCCGGAAGGCCCTACCTCAATCGGCGAGACGGGCAGACCTGGTCGATTCCTTACAGGGGGCAACCGTTCTTCGTCAGCGAGTTCGGCGGCATCTGGTGGAACCCTGATGTAAGGGAGGGGGAAGAGTCCTGGGGCTACGGAGAGAGGCCGAAGTCGATCGAGGAGTTTTACGAGCGATTTAGCCGTCTATGCGGGATCCTATTGAATGATCCCGCTCATTTTGGCTATTGCTACACGCAATTGACCGATATTCTGCAGGAACAGAACGGGATTTACGGTTTCGACCGGTCGCTGAAGTTTGACATGGCGAGGATACGGGCGGCGCAGGAGAGACCGGCGGCGGTTGAAGCGAATGGTGGCCGAC
>VYDA01000571.1:1615-2251 GCA_009843665.1 Caldilineaceae bacterium SB0675_bin_29
ACAGACCTGGCCACACGCCAAGGCCAACCCCGACCGGAGATCGCGGTGACGATATTGGCGCCCTCGGCGGGCCGTTCGGCCTGGTCGGCCTGCCCGGCTTTGGCGGCCAGGAGGGGGTAGGCGTCCATAGGGGCCAGGCCGGTTACGGGGGCCAGCGCGGGCACGCGCCGCATCGCTCTTTCGATGGCGGGCTCCAGCTTTTCCAGTTTGCACTTTTGGCGTTCGTCGTGGCGGTCTTTGAATGCGGGCATCACCTGATCGGCGAAGAGTTCGAGAGACTCGCAGATGTGCTCGTGGCGGTTGTTGCCGGCCTGTTGGACGAAGACGACCTGGTCTACGCCGGCGTTCTCCAGAGCCTCCAGGTTACGGGCGACCTGGGAGGGTGTCCCGATTCCGGCTGAGGGTTCGTATTTCTCGGGCATGTTGCGCTGGAAGTCCTGCCAGATGTCGAATTCGCCGGGGACGTGGCTACCGGTGATGTAGAAGTGGCTGAGGGCGTAACCGAAGAACTGAAAGTTGCGGGCGCCGCGTCGTTCGGCCTCGGCGCCGTCTTCGTGGAGCATAAATCCGGCTACGATGGCGAGATTGGGATTGACGGCGCGGCCGATTGGGTTGCACTCGCGCTCGAAAGTTTCG
>VYDA01000571.1:2261-2940 GCA_009843665.1 Caldilineaceae bacterium SB0675_bin_29
TCGTAGTACTCCTCCACCCAGTGTGCGGCGCTGTCGGGATCGATGAAGGAGAAGGTCAGCGCGCCCATGCCGTAGCGGGCGGCGATCTTGATTGTCTCGCGGTTGGAGCAGGCCAGCCATAGTGGCGGGTGCGGCTTTTGGAGGGGCTTGGGGACGACGTTGCGGGGCGGCATGGAGAAGCTCGCGCCGTCGAAGCCGCCGTACGGTTCCATCACCATCATTTTGGCCGCCTCGCGGACCGACTCCTCCCACATCAGATGCTTTTGTTCCGGGTCGATGCCGAAGCCTTCGAGCTCACTGCGGCTGCTCGAGGAGCCGGTGCCCCATTCGACGCGGCCGTCACTGATCAGGTCGAGGGTTGCGATGCGCTCGGCGATGCGGGCGGGGTGGTTGAAGTTGCTGGGCATGAGCACAATTCCATGCCCCAAACGGATCTGGCGGGTGCGCTGGCTGCAGGCGGCCAGGAAGACCTCGGGCGCAGAGGAGTGGGAGTACTCTTCCAGAAAGTGATGCTCGACTTCCCAGGCGTAGTCGATGCCGAGTCGATCGGCAAGCTCGACCTGATCCAGGGCCTCTCTAAGAAGACGATGTTCGCTGTCCTCGGCCCAAGGGCGGGGGAGTTGGTGTTAGTATAAGATGCCGAATTGCAAGAGTTGATACTTTGAAAGTGGCTAAGAGT
>VYDA01000611.1 GCA_009843665.1 Caldilineaceae bacterium SB0675_bin_29
GTTGCCGGTCAGTAGAACTACGCCGATCTGGTCGTCCGCCCAGACATCTCTGAACGCTTCCGTCATCTGATCGATCGTTTCGGGGCGGAAAGCGTTGCGCTTTTCCGGTCGATCGAAGGCAATGCGCGCCATGCCGTCCGCCTTGTGAAAGGTGATATCGCTGTATTCGGCAACCTCCTGCCAGTCTGCACTCTGCGGGATCGTCACGAATGGTCCTCCTGACTGTCGTTCAATGATTGAATCAGTTTTCTCCGCAATTGTTCATCTCTCGCGCCGTCGGTCCGCACTTCGATGACCGTCGGCCCGCCGTCGTGGATCGAAGCACATAGCGCCTCGTCGAGAGTAATTCTCTCCTGTTCATGTATGCACCTGTACGCAAGGCCGTACAAGCTGGCCGCCCGGGAGAAATCTAGGCCGGTGGGCGTGAGAAACAGCTTCTCGAATCGGGCACTGTCTTCTGCAATAGGAAGACGTCTGAAAACGCCTCCGCCCCCATTGTTCAACAGCAAGACAGTCACGTTCTCTAGCCCATGCCTTCTGATTGCCATGAGCCCATTCATGTCATGGTAAAAGCTGACATCGCCAATGATCAGAAGCGAGGGTCTGGCCCGGTCGGCCGCAGCCGCGCCAAGCGCGCTTGAAACTATCCCGTCTATGCCGCTCGCCCCTCGATTCCCATAAACATGGATTCTTTTCCTGTCGGGTTGGGAAAACTGGTCCAGATGTCGTACCGGCAGACTGTTGCCAACAAAGAGACTGCTGTCGTCTGGCAGGGCCTTGACCGCGGCAGCGACTGCGGAAACATCGAACCAGTTTGCTCGCAGAAACTGTTCCTGGCGCCGCTGGCAGTGTTCGTCGGCCGCCAGAACCGAGGCCCCCCAATCGCCCAATCCCCGGTGACATCGCTCCGCCACCATAGTGCAGAAGAGGGCCTCGTCAACCTGCAAAAAAGAGCTGACGCGGTGGCTGTCGTCCCCCCAGACACCGCTGCTGCGTACATGCAATTGAAACGGCGGCGCAATGCCCTCAAGATACTCATTGAGGTACTTGGACGTCGGCACTGCGCCGAAACGTATCACAACCTCGGGAGCCTCAAAACCGGTCCTGTGCTGGAGAAAGCTCTCATAGCTGCCTATGATTGGAGACGACCCCGTATGCAGTCCAAAACGGAGTCCTGATAGCGGATCTGCAAAGACCGGATACCCTGTGCTCCGGCTCAACTTGGCAATAGCATCGACGAGACTGCGAGGCGGCCGGCCAGCCCACGGACCGCAAACGATCCACCCCCTTTCACACGCGCATACCTCTTCTGCAATCTCCTTGATCTGCTCAGACGTCGCGACCAGCACACCCCGCTGTATCAAACTGCTCCGCCCTCTGTCATAACGTGGTCCGTAAGGTATTCTTGGCTCCAGCGGCTTTCGAAAGGGCAAGTTTACGTGCACTGGTCCCTTGCGAATCCCATCTGCGGCGGCATAGGCTCTGGCCGCCAGCGTACGTATATTCCTCAGCGCAACATCGGGCGCATTCCCTTCCGGCAACGCAGCATCCACCGCCCACAGAACTTGGTCACCGTACATCTTGACCTGGTCGATCGTCTGGTTGGCTCCGCTATGACGCAGTTCAGGCGGCCTGTCCGCGGTCAGCACCAGCATCGGCACCCCCGCCATCTTCGCCTCAACTACCGCAGCGTGAAATTCAAGCGCTGCTGTACCCGATGTGCACACCAACGCCACTGGCCGCCCGCTCGCCTGGGCCATGCCAAGCGCAAAGAAACCGGCGCAGCGTTCGTCCAAATGCACGAAACTATCGATGCAGGGATGGGCCTCGAAAGCCAGCGCAAGTGGCGTCGAGCGCGAGCCCGGCGCGATGCAGACCGCCTTCAGGCCGGCTTCGGCCAGCCCGGCAACCATCTCTTCGGAGAACTGCAGATTCGGATTGAGTTCGCCCGTGTCTGCGCTCATTCCATCTGCCCGCCTACCACCGACCGGATGATCGGCTGGAACTTCCACTTCGTCTCTTCCCATTCGGCCCGTGGTACAGAATCGGGTACGATTCCGGCCCCCGAGTAGGCCCAGGCACGCTCCTGCTGCACAACCGCCGAGCGAATGGCAACGGCAAACGCCCCTTCCATATTACTGTCAATCCACCCCACCGGCGCCGCGTACCAGCCGCGCAGCGTCGGCTCATGAGCCCGGATAAATGTCATCCCCAGTTCGCGCGGCGTTCCCCCCATTGCCGGCGTCGGGTGCAGAGCTTCCACCAGCGGCAGCACGCCCATCTCCTCCTCAAGACTGGCCCTTACCGGCGTGTACAGATGCTGTATGTTGCTGTATGACAGCACCGTCGGCTCTGCTGCAATTGTGAGGCGGCTACACTTCGGCTGCAGGACATCTCGCAGCGCGTTCACCACCAGAGCGTGCTCGTGACGGTCCTTATTCGAAGCCAGCAACGCCGCCGCCAGTTCTGCGTCCTCCCATTCCGTCTTTCCGCGCTGGATCGAACCCGCCAGCGCCATCGATTCCAGCCTTTTGCCCTGAACACGCACCAGGAGTTCAGGCGTAGCCCCCAGGAAGGCATGTCCCGGCCGCGGTTCAAACAAGAATCCAAAGCAGTCCGGATACTCGGCGCCAAGTCGAGTCAACATCTGGCTGATACGAATCGGATGTCCTGCCCGCAGCTGCGCTATCCGCGAAAGCACTACCTTTTGCAGCGCCGTCGTCGCGAAAGTCCCTTTCGCATCCTCTATCAACTTTGACCAGTCGTCGTACTGCAGTGGATAGTCAATCACCACATCTGCCTGCAAATGGTCAGATTCCCCATCGTCCCCCTCGACTCTCTGACCTGCGAAGCCATCCTCCCCTCTCCCCAGCATTGCCGCCTGTTCGTCCAAGGCCTCCTCCAACAGTGGGAAAACAGACTTCGCCTCATCGTCTGAGG
>VYDA01000717.1 GCA_009843665.1 Caldilineaceae bacterium SB0675_bin_29
CGCGCGCTCGAGCTTCGACCCCGCCGCCGCGCCCGCCCCCCCCCGCGGGTGTAGGGGCACGACCGGCTTTCCCTGATGGATGTGGAGTACGGATGTAATCAGGTCGAGTGCGAAGAGGATAGTACGGCCGAGGCCGGGGGCGTGTGCTACGACGGCATCGGCTGCGGGTCCGCCTGCCTGCGGCGGGGGTTGGATGGGCTCGACCTGGGCGAGCGCGGTGCCGCTTACGGCCTTGACCATGGCGCCGCCGAAGATGTGGGTTTCCCTGCACAGGCCGCCGGTCACAGGGTGGGTTGCGGAAGGAGGCTGCAAGTAGCCCTCTTCGAGGAGACGGATTGTCTGCACGCCAAAGAGGTCGTCCATACCTGAGGTGCCGGCGTTGCCGATGAGGAGGCCGCCGGCGTGAACGAATTCGGCGAGGCCTGCCTTCTGTTCTGAACTCAGGTCGAAGTCCTGCGCCAGGATCAGGAGGCGGGGCAAGGGAGAATCGCCGGCCAGGGCATCCTGGGGCAGCAGCGAAAAGGGGATGCCGGCGTGGTGCAATATCTCGCTGACATAGGCGGCGGCGAATGGGGGAAGCTCGCCTGTTCCCTTGCGAGGCTGTTCGGGATTGAGGATAACTCCGATCATTTGGGCTTTCTCCTTACATCAGCGGACGTTGGTAGTGCGGTGGTATAGTCATCCGGCCAGAAATCAGGCGTCGCGTGCGCAGCGGAAGCCAACGTGGCGGCGCATCATTTGGGGAAAGCGGTCATAGCGGGCGGCGCAGCGGGCGCGCTCGGCGATGTTGTACCAGGAGCCGCCGCGCAGCACGTTGTGGGCGTCGTAGTGGACGGTTGGCTTCGTGCAGATGGGGTTGGCCGGCGGGCTGAAGCTGTAATAGTCGTCGGAATAGCGATCCTGGCACCATTCCCAGACGTTGCCGACCATGTCGCAGACGCCGAACGGGCTGACGTTGCCGGCGTCGGTGTAGCGGTCTACGGGGGTGGGAAGGCCGACGCCGGAATCGCGTGTGTTGGCGCGGTCGGGGTCCCACTCGTTTCCCCAGGGCCAGTGAAGGCCGTCGGGGCCGCGGGCGGCGAATTCCCATTCGGCTTCGGTTGGCAGGCGGAGTCCGGCCCAGGTTGCGTAGGCTTGCGCATCCCAGTGGGCAACGCCAGTGACCGGCTGGTCGGGCGCGGTGAAGCGGGGGTCGTCCCAGCATTGGGGCGGCGTTGCGCCGGTGTCCTGGAGATAGCGATCGTACTGGGCGACGGTGACCGGGTAACGGCAGATGTAGAAGGGATCGAGGCGGACGGTGTGCTGGGGGCTTTCGTCCCGGAAGCGGGTAAGGCGCCAGCCGTAGCGGTCGGCGATTTTCTGCGCGTCGGCCGGGTCGGTCCCCATTTGGAATGTACCGCCGGGGATGGGAATGAGCGTCGAGCCGTCCTGGTTTTCGATATTGTCCACGGCCTTTTTGTCCTCCGGTTCTATTGCGCGGCCTGCTCGGCGTAGTGGAGGGCTACTTTGCGCATGGCGGCGGCGATGTCTTTGGCGTCCTGTTCGGTGTAGGAGTTGCGGAAGAGGATGAAGCCGGTCTTGGGCAGCTCGCGCTCGGTGTGGGGCAGGTGAAGCGTGCTGTAGTCGATGCGGCGGTTGCCCTGCTCGTCGACGAAGGGGTAGCGGGACTGGCCGTAGGTATCCTCGTCGGTGAAGATCGGGTAGCGGTAGAGGGGGCGACCCTGGATGTAGGGGCCGTAGCAGTCCGGGATGCCTTCGGCGCGGACGGCTGCGGAGAAGTCATCGGAGGAGATGCCGGCCTTGGATTGGTCGATGGTGTAGGCGTAGGTGTAGTAGGCGCTGCGGTCTTCGGGGTGGACCTTTTGGATCTTGAAGCCGGGCAGCTGGGGCACGACTTCGTCGAGGATAGCAGCGGTCATGCGGCGGACGCGGGTGGCCTCGTGCCAGCGGTCGAATTGGGCGAGGCCGACGGCGGCGTGGAGGTCGGTCATGGGGTGGAAGTCGCCGAGGAAGGCGTAGCCCTTGGTGCCGCCGCGGCGGAAGGAGGTGGGGGCGAGGGAGCTGCGGAGGGCGCTGTCCATTTCGGAGCCTTTGCGGGAGAAGCCCATGGCACGGCGGGCGAGGGGTTCGTCGTTGGTGATGACCATGCCGCCCTGGTCGGTGGTGAGGGTCTTGCCGCCGAGCGAGAAGCAGCCGATGTCACCGATGGTGCCGACGAGCTGGCCGCGGTATTCGGCGAGGTGGGCCTGTGAGCAGTCCTCGATGACGGGGATGTTGTGGGCGCGGCCGATTTCGAGGATGGGGCCCATGTCGCAGGGGTTGCCGTAGAGGTGGACGGCGAGGATGGCTTTGGTGCGGGGGGTGATACGGCGCTCGATGTCGGCAGGGTCGGTGTTGAGGGTCTCCGGGTCCCAGTCGGCGAAGACGGGGATGGCGTTGTGGAGGATGATGCCGAGGACGGAGCCGATGTCGGTGGTGGGCGTGGTGATGACTTCGTCGCCGGGTTCGGGGTTGACTGCGGCGACGGCGGCGTGAATGGCGCCGGTGCCGGTGGTGGTGGCGACGGCGTACTGGGCGCCGTGGAGGGTGGCGAAGGCGTCGGCGAAGGCCCTCACTTTGAAGCCGGAGCGCCAAGCGTCGGTGGCGTTGTCCATGACCTCCATGAGGTGGCGGCGTTCTTCGTCGCCGAAGATCCACTTGGGGCCGAAGGGCTGGCTGCGCAGGGGCTCGCCGCCGTCAATTGCCAGTTTTGCGCTGGTCATGGGGTTGTTCCTTTACTGTCTGAATCAGGATTTGCAGGATTTTCGTGGATTTTCACGATAACTGTTGTGCGCATTGGCTGGCGTTGCGGCACCCGTTGGGCCGGTCGGGGAACCGGTCCAGATGGCTGGTGGTGGAAGCCAGCCGGGGCCAGGGACAGAGTCGGGTGTGGG
>VYDA01000431.1 GCA_009843665.1 Caldilineaceae bacterium SB0675_bin_29
CCGCGTCTTGCAAATCCTGCCCAATGTGCCCGCCCGGCCCTTGCACATTGAGCTTCTCCGTCAAAGAAACAGGCAGAATAAACAAGACGCAACAATGTCCAGCATTGGTCTAAAATCGTGCGCTCAATCCCCTCAAAACTTGCCCCAAACTGTGCGTAGATCGATCGTAGGCAAATCACACAGAAATCATCAAGAACGTATGAAAGCCCCTTCGCGCGCCTGATTTCGCCTCTTTGCACACCGAAAACTACATTCCCACCAGAGTATTTGCGCCCCTGTCCCAACGCCCGTTGGTCCGAACTTTTTCGCCCAGACAAACCTCGGAAATTCATTGAAAAGCCGCCTGGATCGTGTTAAGATTTGAAGTCCTGAAGTCCCCGGATTCAGGATCCTAAACGGCCCGACGATTGGCCTTTGTGACTTTCTTCGGGTCTCCGACCGGGGCCAATGATGGCCCGCCAAAACGGCGTGCGGCAGCCCATATTCTTGCCGCCATAGCAACTGTCGCCGTCCAACTGTTCGAACTGCAGGCGGCAGTCGCACTAACTCAATTCCAATCGGATTTGCCTCGGGGCAGCAACGGCGCTGGTTACGAGCATTTGAAACGTTGCTTCGCCGCCTTGCATGAGGCATGGTCGGCGAAACGTGTTCCCAAAGGTGCAGAAGCCGACAATCAAGCGAACGGAGAGCTTCAGATGGGCTTCAACATTGGGCAGAGCATAATCCACCCGTCCCACGGCGCAGGCAAAATCGTCGCCTTCCAGGAAAAGGAACTGGTCAAAGGTTTCCAGCGCTACTACGTAATCGAGTTCATACATAATCGTCTCACCGTTCACGTGCCCGTGAGGCGAATCGATCAAACCGGCGTACGCCCAGTCATGCCGGTCGCCCTTATCGCCGGCGTTTTCGAAACGCTCGAAACACATCCTCTCGACCTGCCTGACGAGTTCAGAGTGCGGCGCAACGCCATCGAAAAGCAGATCCATTCGGGCTATCCCAAACAGGTCGCCGCCGCAGTCCGTGACCTGGCCTGGCGCGAAAACTCCAAATACCTGACGGAAGCCGACAAGGAAGCGCTCTTTGAAGCACGTACGCTGCTCATTACAGAGCTCGCCCTCGCGCTCGAACAGTCCTGGGAACTCACCGAACGGAGCGTCGACGACGCCATCGCCCGTGCTATTCGCGACCGCCGCGAAGCCGAAGCACGCGCCTTGGAAGAAGAGGAACGTATCTCAACCGACTGGCCGTTCCCGGTCGCAATGCAACCCGAAATGAGCGAGGCCGCCGACTAACGACCGCCAGACCCAAAACGGCGTGGCGCGCACAGTCGCCCTTCCTCCGGCTGGTCCGCCAACAATAAACGTCCTATGCAGTCCGGGAGCGCAAGCCACCGGGCTGCTTCGCGTCATTTACTTCCGCGATTCCTCGCCAAGGAGAAAGCCCGTGCGCGTTCAGATCATGACCGACATGGAAGGTGTAAGCGGCATTATTGCCTGGGATCAGGTAAACGGCGGCAAGCCAATGTACGAAGAGGGCCGGCGCCTCTATACTGAGGAGATTAACGCCGCCGTCCGCGGCGCAGCCGCCGCCGGTGCCAACGAAATCGTCGTCGTCGACTGCCACGGCGCCGGCGGACCCTGGACCTTTAACTCACTCGTCCCCGAACTCCTCGATAACCGCTGCGAATGGGTCGCCGGCCACACCTGGAGCCACTACACTGACACCCTTGAAGCCGGCTGCGATGCCGTACTACTCGTCGGCATGCACGCCAAGGCCGGCACCGCAGACGGTGTCCTAAGCCACACAATTTCCACCGTGCTCTGGCGCCACCTCTGGTTCAACGGCCAGGCCGTGGGCGAAGTAGGTGTCAACGCCGCCGCCTGCGGCTACTACAACGCCCCCGTCCTCCTCGTGACCGGCGACGAGGCCGTATGCCGCGAATCCACCCAACTCCTCGGCGAGGGCCTCACCACCGTCGCCGTGAAGAAGGGACTATCCCGCTACGCCGCCCGCCACATACCACCGCAACGCGCCCGCCAGATGATCGAAGAAGGCGCTCGCCAGGCCCTGTCGGACCTCGGCGCCGTGCCTCCATACCAGCTTAGCAGGCCCACGACAATCACTTTCGAAGTAGGCAGCCCCGAAAACCTGGACACCTTCCGCGGCCGCCCCGGCGTAACACTGGAGCCTCCATACACCGTCCGCAGCGTCGGCGACGACTGGCTGGCGGCTTGGAATCAGATCTGGCACTGGTAAAATGCCCCCCAAACTCCTCATCACCGGCGCCACCGGACTTCTGGGTTCCCACCTGCTTCGCGCTGCACAAGAATACTGGCACCCGGTCGGCACATACCATCGAACGACCCGTCGCCAGGCCCAATATTTCTTCGGCAACATCGACCACGGCCGCATCGACCTCGGCGACTACAGCGAGACCAAAGCCATGATGGAGGACGTACAGCCCGCCGCCGTCATCCATACCGCCGCCATCACCGACCTCGACTACTGTGAGAAATACCCCGACGAATCACTTCGCATCAACCTGAACGCCGCAACCGACCTGGCCGCACTATGCGGCGACGAGGATATCCCCTTCCTCTTCACCTCCACCGACCTCGTCTTTGACGGCTCAAACGCCCCCTACGCCGAGGACGATCCCCCCACGCCCATCAACGTCTTTGCAGAACACCGCGCCCTGGCTGAAGAAGGGATCTTGGCAGCCTACGCCGACGCCGCCATCACTCGCCTTCCCCTCCTCATCGGCTACTCCCTTCTCGGGAGAGAAAGCTTCTACCGCCAGCTGGTCGCGGCATTCCGCGCCGAGCAGGAAGTCACCCTCTTCGGCGATGCCATCCGCTCCCCCGTTAGCGCACACGTTGCCGCCCAAGGCCTACTCCAAATCGCCGGCAGCGGCTTCGAAGACGATGTCA
>VYDA01000688.1 GCA_009843665.1 Caldilineaceae bacterium SB0675_bin_29
AGCCCCCGCACAAGGGAGGCCGCTTGCGGCCGACCGCCCAACTGCAGTGGTCAGTAGTCAGTGGTCAGTAGCCTCTATCGGGGTTGGCGGGTGCTAGAGTTCTGGCAGTCATATGTTTGTTGTGTAGTGCCTGTGGAGGCTGGTTAGGTTTCGATTTCTGAAGGTGGCGCTTGGTGGACGGGAACTCAGTCTTCGCCGGCGCAATTCTGGTTAGAAGTTTTACGACTTAATTGAAGTTTCTGATATGCTAGGGCCGATGTTCGATTGACTATTATACCACGAACTTTTGTCCCTTACTGGACTCTTTTGCTCGGCGACACTCGACGTTTCCGGTACTGTGTCGTCGTACACTTTACCTGAAGAAAGGAAGCTAGGCATGGCAGATACCAGGGCAACGAATGGCGCGGAGGCGAATGGCGGACAGGAGAAGGGAACGTCCGAGGAACCTTTGCGGATTGGAATCAGCGGATTGGGCAGGAGCGGATGGGGCATTCATGCCAACGTTCTGGCCCAGATCGGCGAGAAGTTCAGCGTCACGGCGGTGTGCGATCCGGACCCCGCCCGACAGGAGGAGGCAGTTGACAGGTTTGACTGCCTGGCTTATTCGACGATTGACGAGATCATTGCGGACAAGGCGGTGGAGCTGGTGGTGGTGGCGACGCCAAGCCAGCTGCACGTGAGCGATGCTTCGGCGGCGATGCAGGCGGGGAAGCATGTGATCGTGGAGAAGCCGATGGCGCCGACCTTGGAGGGCGTGGACGAGATGATCGCGGTCGCCGAAGAGACGGGAATGCTGCTGACGGTGAACCAGAACTATCGCTATCATGCGGACTTTCTGAAGGTCAAGGAGGTCGTCGATTCGGGCGTGCTGGGGCGCATAGTGCAGATGCGGATTACCGGAAACGGTTTTCGCAGGCGGTGGGACTGGCAGACGCTCAAGAAATACGGGGGCGTAGATCTGAACAACAAGGGGGCGCACTCAATCGACTGGGCGATTCACTTTTTCGACGATCCGAACCCGGAGATCTTCTGCCAGATGGAGACGACGCCGCTGTTTGCCGGGGATGCGGAGAGCCACGTCAAGCTGGTCATTAAGCCGAACGACGGGCCTGTCATCGACGTGGAGATGTCGAACTGCTGCGCGTTTCCGCAGGATGCGTGGCTGGTGATGGGAACGCAGGGGACGCTGGTCAGCGCGGACAGGCGCGAGGTGCACTGGAAGTATTTCGACCCGGAGGAGGCGCCGCCACTGGTGCTGGACACGACGCCGACCCCGGACCGCAGCTACAACAGCGAAACGCTACCGTGGAAAGAGGAGAGCTTCACGCCGGAGTTTAATTTCTTCACGGGGATGTTCACGCTGTACGAGGACATTTACAGGACGATCCGCACGGGAGAACCGGCGGCGATTTCGGCGGCCAGTGTGCGGCGCCAAGTGGAGATATTGGAGCGCTGCCGGGAGATCAGCCCGGTTTAAGGCTGGCTGGCTTCGCGGCCAAACGCGTCCATGTAGATTCTTGTACGCTGGTTCAGGACGCCGTAGAAGGCGCGTGTTTCCGGGTCCGGGTTGTCACGCCACAGGGCGACAGGAATGCCCGAATCATTGGAGAGGGGCGCCCGGTCGCGGTGACCGTAGTAGATTTGGACTGTCTTGCGTTCTGAGCTGGTAGGGCGGGTTGTGGCGGTGTGCAGGGCCGCGACGTTGAAGAGGGCGCAGGTCCCGGCCGGCCCGTGGAGGTCGTAGATGCCGCCGCGGGCCAGTTGGGCCTGCTGGTCCATTAGAAGCGGTTGGTGGATAGACTCGGGCGAGAATGAAATGCAGTGCGTACTCTCGTCGACGTCTGTGAGGTAGACCATCAGCTGGACATAGTCCATGCGCAGCGGATGCTCGGGCCAGTGGGGCTTGTCCCTATGCCAACCGCGGTGGAGTTGGCCGTCGTAGGGACCCATGTAGCGGAGGCCGATCTCGCCAAAGCAGACGGGACCGCCCATCAGCTCTTCGATGGCGGGCAGGATGCGCGGATGGCGAATCAGCTCGTCGAAGCGCGGCGTGGTGACTAAAGCGTCATAGTTGACGAATTGGTGATGGCCGTAGTCGTGCCAGAAGTAGCGGTAATCTGAACGATCGGTGTCGAACATGGTGCGAAAGTAGTCCAACTCCTCACCTTCCAGAACCTGGCCCAGATTCAGTACGGCAGTTTCCTCGATCTGTTTGCGCCACTCTTGATTCATAGCTCCTTTTCCTTCGCTAGCTGATTGCAACCCACTTGAGTATGTGTTGGGCCACGGCAACTAAAGTGCCGGACTGATTGGAGACGCGTATGTCGGATACGGACCGCCGGCGCTCTTCGTCAACGGAGACGATTTGGTAATGAACGGTGATTGTATCGCCGAGGAAGACGGGCGCAAGAAAACGGATGCGGTCGTAGCCAAGGGAGACGGGCGTCTCCTCGTCGCTGGAGCGGGAGTCTGCGATCGCCATGGAGGAGGCGGTGGACATGTAGCCGATAAGGAGCGCGCCGTGGGCGATGCGGGTGCCGTAGCTGGAGCGCTTCATGTATTCTTCGTCGACATGGTTGGGGGCCAGGTCGCCGGTGATGCCGGCGAAGAGATAGACGTCGCTCTCGCCGACGGTCTTGCTGAAGGATACGCTGTCGCCGATTTCCACGTAAAAACCGCTCATTTGTAGATTCCTCGTAACTACTAAGTCATGTACTGTGTACGGACTGCCTGGGGGAATGTACCGTCAGCATTTCTGTAGCGGGCTCTTGATGGTTATCGCGGTGAACGTTGGGCATATATGGGAGTGGCCTCGCCTGTCTTGCCTGCGCTGGCACATACTCTGAATGTGCCAAGACGCGGGGGCAAGCCTGGTCGCAGCGGGTCGTCAAGGTCATATTGCCATACACTCGATGCGGCGGGGGGT
>VYDA01000346.1:0-7085 GCA_009843665.1 Caldilineaceae bacterium SB0675_bin_29
GCGAGATCATGTTGATGGAAGAAGGTGACACGCCCTATACCGTCGCTGGTGGCGACACGCTTGGGAAGATCTCCCGGCGCGCCTACGGCGCCACCAAATACTGGAATGTCATTTGCAGCGCCAACGAACTGGCGAACTGCAATCTCATCCACATCGGTGATGAGCTGATGCTCCCATCGCATGCAGACGCGATGGCCAAGATGGACATGATGATGATGGGTGAGAAGGATGACATGATGATGTCGGACAAGGATGACAGTATGATGTCCGACAAAGACGACAAGATGATGTCCGACAAAGACGACAAGATGATGTCCGACAAGGACGACAAGATGATGTCGGACAAAGACGATATGATGAAGGACGACAGCATGATGATGGGCGACATCATGTTGATGGAGGATGGGGACACGCCCTATACCGTTGCGGCGGGAGACACGCTCGGCGCCATTGCCAAACGAGCCTACGGCAACGTCAACTACTACAAGGCCATCTGCAGTGCGAACGAGATTGACAACTGCAATCTCATCGATATCGGCGACGAGTTGCTGCTTCCCACGCAAGCCGAGGCCGAAGAGATGATGGACAGCATGATGATGGACGACGGAATGGACTCGATGGACAAGAAGGACGACATGTAGCAATCGGGGGCTGTGAAGCCCATAGTGGCAAAAGGAGGCGCGCAGGGCGCGCCTCCTTTTGCACAGATTGAGTGTTGAGATGATCGTGAAAACTCTTACGAAGGCATGGACCGACAACGGAGTCGGACGGCGTGATCGTCCCGACCTCGGTCACAGTTGCGCCGTTCGATTGAGTTGTGTGCGACATCAGGGTGGAAGGCGCTATCGAATCGCTTTACTGGCGTTGATCTGTGGGTTGCTACTGGCCGGCTGCGTTATGCCATCCGCGATGCCGACCCAGAGCAGTTCGGGCAATCAGGTCAGTCAGAGCGATCAGGACGCGAAAGTTGAGGCGATTCAGACTCGAGTCGCGGAGGAGCGGGCCGAGCAGGCTTCGAACAAGGAAGATGCGATGGCCGAATCCGGCGATGGGGTGCAGGGCCAGACTGCAACTGTCGAAGAGTCCGGGGCGGCACTGTCTCCCGGCCCAACGGCGGCGCAGCTGGAGCTACTGGCCAAGTTGAGGCCGCAGGGAGAGGCGCCAGAGCTACTTAACGAGGTATGGCTGAACTCTGAACCGCTGAAGTTGGCGGACCTTCGGGGCAATGTCGTGCTGGTCGAGTTCTGGACCTATGGGTGATACAACTGCGTCAACGTAATTCCCTCGTTGAGGGAATGGCACGAGAAGTACAAGGACGACGGTTTTGTGATCATCGGCGTTCACACTCCCGAATTCAGGCACGAACGGGATGTGAAGAACGTGGAGAACTCCCTTCTGCGACTGAATATCGATTTCGCTGTCGCGATCGATAATGATTGGAAGACGTGGCGCTCTTACAACAACCGCTACTGGCCGGCGATGTATTTCATTGACAAGACCGGCCAGATCCGCTACCTGAAGATTGGCGAAGGCCAGTACGCATACTCGGAATCGGTGATTCAGGCGCTGCTGGCCGAACAATACACTGCCAACTGAGACTGAGGCAGTTGCTATGCGCGGATGCTGGGGTTGGTGCCCCCGCGTGCGCGCGTTTTGGATTCGGAAACGCACCACTTTTCCACATGGGCATCGGAGGCGTGTCCGTTCAGGAAGCCGGACGCCGGCCCAGCCTCTCCTCGACGACAACACAGTCCAACCAGAATGAAAAACCTCGCGGCTTCTCCGCAAAGGACCGGATTCGTGACGGATGAATCGATACTGCGGTCCAATACTCTGTTTATGAGTGGGCCGTTCGGCGCCGGCAAGACTTCGGCCGCGATTGAGCGCGTTCTCTGGCTGCTGCGCCAAGAGCGGGTAAGAGGCGATCAGATACTGGTCCTGGTGCCGCAGCGCAGTCTTGGACAGCCCTATCAGGAGGCGTTACGCAGTTCCGACGTGCCTGCAGGGTCGCTGGTGCAGGTGACGACGGCAGCGACTCTGGCTCGTTCGAGTGTGGCGCTATACTGGCCGCTGGCTGCCGGCGCTGCCGGATTTGCGGACCCGCGCAGGGAGCCGACCTTTCTCAATCTGGAGACGACGCAGTACCACATGGCCGGCCTGGTTGAGAGGGCGGTGCAGCAGGGAGAGTTCGATGCGATTCGCCTGCAGAGGGGCCGCATCGTGAGCCAAGTTCTGGACAATCTCAACAAGTCGGCGCTTCACGGCTTCACTTTGGAGGAGGCATACGGCCGTCTGGAGAGTACGGTACCTCCGGGCGAGAAGATGGTTGCGCGCCTGAATGTTCTGCGAACGGCCCACCGCATCAGTCGGGAGTTCCGGCAGTTGTGCCTTGCGGAGTCGCTGGTCGATTACAGCCTGCAGATGCAGATCTTTTTGCGGGTGATACTTGAGAACGAGTGGAGCAAGACCCATCTGTTTCGCAAGTTTCGCCATCTGATCATGGACAATGCCGAGGAGGAGACTTACGCGGCGCAGGAGCTGGTACGCCTGTGGCTCCCCCACCTGGAGAGCGCGCTGATCGTGGTGGATGAAGATGGCGGATACAGGGCCTTTCTGGGGGCGGACGCAGAAAATGCCGGGCGTATGGCAGAATTCACCAAGGAACGCATACGGCTGCGAGACTCGCATGTCGCGGCATCCGGGTCCTCGGCGCTGATCGACCGAATCAACCGAGCCTCCGGCCAGCAGGTTGCCGATGGCAATAGAGAGGCGAACGCGGGCGGGTCGGCCGACCCGCCCGGCGACAGTCCGATAGTGTTTCCCGAACATTCGCACCGGTTCTATCCCCAGATGATCGAGTGGGCTGTGGACGGGATCGAGCGGTTGGTCAAGAGTGAGGGGGTAGCGCCGGGAGAGATCGTGGTCCTGGCGCCATTTGTCAGCGATGCCCTTCGATTCAGTTTGCTGTCTCGCCTGGAGGAGAGAGGCGTTCCGGCTACCAGTCACCGGCCCAGCCGGGCCCTGAACGCTGAGCCGGCGGTGCGGACCCTGTTGACTTTGGCCGCGCTTGCACATCCGCTCTGGCAGCGACGGCCACCGCGGGCGGACGTGGCGCTGGCTCTTGAGAGCGCTATCGCCCCGCTGGATCCTGTGCGGGCAAGCGTGCTGGCTCAGGCGGTCTACAGTGACCGTGACGGCACGGGCGTGACGTTGCGGGACTTTGAAGGCTTGCGGGGGGATGTGCAGAGACGGGTCTCATTTGCCAGTGGGGAGCTGTACGAGCGGTTGCGGAAATGGCTGGCCGGTTACAGGGCGGAGAGTGAGTTCTCACCTTTGGACCGATTCTTCGCCCGTCTCTTTGGCGAACTGCTGAGCCAGCCAGGGTTCGGATTCCATGACCAGCCTGATGCGGCCCGGATGACAGACCGGCTGGCGCGATCGGCGCGAGAATTCCGATGGGCAATCGGGGGACAGGACGGAAGCCCAGAGATGGAAGAGGCAACTCAAGTTGCCGACGGTTCACCCCGTGAAGGGGTCACGCGAAAGCTCGAAATTGGCCGCGCCTACGTAGACCTGGTGGAGAGCGGAGCGCTGGGGGCGCTCTATGTGCCGGAATGGACTGTCGAGGACAGTGCCGTGTTCATCGCACCGGCATACACATTTCTGTTGCGGAACCGTGCGGTGGATGTGCAGTTCTGGCTCGACATCGGGGCGGAAGGCTGGTGGCAGCGCATTCACCAGCCGCTGACCCATCCCTATGTGCTTTCGAGGAACTGGCCGCGAGACAAGATTTGGGGTGACCTGGACGAGTTGCAGCGCCGCCAGGAGAGTTTGCGGCGGCTGACGATCGGACTCTTACGACGCGCGCGGCGCAGGGTGTACCTGGGTTTGAGCGAGTATGGAGAGAGTGGGATGGAACAGCGCGGTCCTCTCTTGCGACTGCTCAATCGGATTCAGGTACAGGAATGAGAGCGGTTCGGCCGCGGTGAAGGCGGCACCGATTTGGGCGCGTGAAGAGGACTCAGGCTGGACCCTTCGCGGCAGGTCGCGGATCACAGAAGCCTGCGCCGAAAAGTCTCGTCCCCGGCAGTAAACGGAATTGCAAGAGGGAAAGGCGGCCCTGGGCCAGATGCGGGCGTCTTGCCGACCGAAGGGTTGGAGAGGCGCAGGGCAGGCACAGGGTCGAGGAGAGAGTGCCGCAGCTTTGTCCGAGTGAGATTGGCTCGGGGACTGGCGGGACGCGGCTTGGCGAAACTCCTTCGAACAGGCACCCGTCACTGATGTCGACACCAGGTCGAAGAGGCATGTTGTTGGCCGGGGGCGTTGCGGGGGCGGAGCCCCCGCACAAGGGAGGGCCGAATAGGCCCGACCGCCCAGAACTGCAGTAGTCAGTGGTCAGTAGCCAAAGGCGGCGCTACCTCTGTCGCGGCGATGATCGCGGAAGGGCTATGATTTAGTCGCTGCCAGAGGTGTAGGAGAGCTCGCCACTGCTTTGGGATGCACCCTATTTTTTGCGGTTGTTTGCTGAAACAATTTCCCTGTATTACAATGTTCTGACCTTCGTACTGCGCCCAACCTTCCCCGTTTGCACGAGGCATCAGTTGGTCTACGCGAATACCGACGAAGCATGACGGAGCGGTAGCGGGTGTTTCGACCGCAGAACCTATTTCCACGAAAAAAACGGGCCGACGGCCTGCGCCCATTTGGAACCTGACAATCTCTGCGAACCGTGAGTAGCGAATATATCTTTGGCATCCACGATTTTGGCGGCGAAGAGCATATGCGCGCGGCCAGGAAACAGGGCTGGATCGTCTTCAGTGAAGTGGTGGGCCATGATCCGAACGATCTCACGGGCAAAGATTACAGTTCACTCAGTCGTCAGGGATTGGGCATCATTGTATGCCTGAACAGTGGCAGCTTTCCCCAGGGCACTCTGCCTCTGAGCAGCGAATACGCCAACTTCGCGCGCCGCTGCGCCAGCTTTGTGGCCGCCAGCAAGGGATGCAGCCGCTGGGTAATCGGCAACGAGATGAACTATGCGATCGGACGCCCCAGGACGGCGCCGGCGCTCGACACGCGCAAGCACTTTGGCGACGCGCCTGCAGGTGATCCGGCGTTGCGCAGCTTGCCTGAACGGTTCAGCGCGCTGCTCAAAGCAACCGACAGGGAGGCGGCACAGGAAGTAAGGGAAGATGAAGAGTTAATCACGCCCCAACTCTATGCCAACTGCTACAGTATGTGCCGGGAGGCGATTCACGGCCTGGAGGGCCACGAGAAAGACCAGGTGCTGGTGGGCGCGGTTGCCCCGTGGAATACGCAGACGGCGTATCCCGGCAATCCCAGCGGGGACTGGATAAAGTATTTTCAGGACATTTTGCTGCAGTGCGGCGCAAGCGGCTGTGACGGAGTCACATTGCATACATGTACGCACGGTGCGAATCCCACACTGATACTTGACAACAGCAAACTCCCTGACTTTCCCCAGCACCACTGTCATTTCCAGGCATACCGGGACTTCATGCAAGCGATTCCGGTTAACATGCGCCACCTTCCCGTGTACGTAACGGAAACTGACCAGGGGGGACCTTGGGAAAACGCAAACCGGGGGTGGATACAGGCAGCCTACGCCGAAATCGATCGTTGGAACCGGCAGAACGCACAGAAAATTCAGGCGATGGTGTTGTACCGCTGGCCGCAGCTGGACCGCTGGCACATCAAGGGGAAAGAGGGCGTTATCGAGGATTTCCGCGCAGCGTTGCGGCACGACTATCGCTGGAATGTGGAGGCCGAGCAGGGCCGTCCGGAGCGGCGGGTCAGGCAGAGTTTTGAACGCCAGCCGGAGCCCCAGCCAGAGCTACGGGCAACGCACAGGCCCATCGAGGCTGTAGAGGAGCGGCAAGAGGTCGAAGTTACCGAAGAGATGCGGATGGGCCGGGGGATGGTGTACAGGGTGCAGTGGCTGAGAGGGAAGCCTCCCACCCCGCTCTACCCGGGCCAGCATGTCAGCTTCCCGGTGACCGTCCGAAACGTCGGTACGATCGCCTGGCCTGCGCGGGGCCCGCAGCCGGTTGCCCTCGGCTATCACTTTTTCCAGAATCGGCAAGAGCTCCCGTTCCCTGATGGCCGGCCCGTATTGACGGAACTGCCCGAAGACGTAGCCCCGGGAGAGACGGTCACCATTGACGCGCAGATGGTTATCCCCGACCGTCCTGGCAACTATACGCTTGTCCTGGACCTGATCAGCGGCGGCGAGAACTGGTTTCAGGCTATGCAGTCGGACATTCTCACACGCTGGCTGAGTGTGAGCCCGGCGCCTCAGACGGCTGACGTTGGAGAGGTTTCCGGGCCCACAGCAACAGACACTGTAGTGCCTGAACAAGAAACGGCTGAACCGGCGCGGCAACCGGAACCTACGCCTGAACTGCGTGCTCGGGAGAAAGCGCGTTCTTCTTCTGCCCCCCACGGGCCGCCGGTGGTTGATATAGCTTCTACGCTGCCGCGCGGTGAGAATCCGTTCGCCCTACGAACCTTGGATCAGATCCGAAGGCTGGTGATCTGTCACACAGCCGCGCCATCGGGTGTCCCGATTCAGACTGTTGCACAGGCCCATATTTCGCAGGGCTATCCTGGAATCGCCTATCACTACTTCGTACTGGAGTCGGGAGAGATTCTGCAGGTGGCCGAGGTTGAGGCGGTGGTAAACGATGAGGCGGAGTGGAGCCTGACAGGCGTGAACATCTGCATGGAAGGAAATTTCGACGATGCTGTGCCGGCGGCGGCGCAACTAACGGCGGCGGCGCAGCTGTGCGCGTGGATGCTGCCTCGATTCCAGCTGACAGCGGAGAGCGTGGTTGGCATGTGCGAGCTGTTGAACACGTCCAGCCCTGGGACAACTTTCGACAGCGGTCCTACCTGGAAGAGTGCGCTGAACGAGAAGATCGTCCAGATTCTCACCGATTCACCGCTCTCGCCGGCGGCCGAAGGCGTTGACGAGGGGTCTCGCGAACCGACAGACAGCAGCGCGGCGGCGCCCGGGCATGAGAGGACTCCGGCGCCGCGGCCCCCGATCGAAGATGTGGTCGAAC
>VYDA01000346.1:7095-12543 GCA_009843665.1 Caldilineaceae bacterium SB0675_bin_29
CCCCGTTCATATACATAATCCTCTCCGCCGGCCGCGGATCAGGTGAAAAGAGACAGATCGAAGATGTGGTCGAACGTCTGCCGCGTGATCCGCAGCGCATTGTCCGGCGCGAGGCTGACGATGTCGAGTTTATCGTGATCAACCATACGGCTGCGCCGCCGATCACGCCGCTGCAGACGATTGCTGCGGCGTTCCATCGCCGTCTTCCCGGGATTCTCTATCAGTTCTTCATTGCCTCCAACGGCGCGATTTACCAGACTCAGCCGATGCTGGAGGCGGTCGACGGCAAGGTTCCCTACATTGCAAGAGCGATCAACATCGGCTTTGCCGGGGAGTTCAACGATGACATACCGACCCCGGCACAGATCGAGTCGGGGCGTCAGCTAATCGCGTGGCTGATGGAGGAGTACCCGCAGTTGACGTTGGCCAGTATTCGCGGGGTGAACGAATTCATCAACCACACATCTCCTGGGGAGCAGTGGCTGCAAGGGCGACGCTGGAAGGACGTTCTGATCAACGCGGTGCGGACGGGAGAAGCAGTACCCGGAGACGGAGCGGTGCCCGGCGCGAAAGGACAACCTTCGGCGGGCGTCGAGATGGAAGCGCCGGGCGGCGAAGATGGACAGTCGCGGCAGGAGGTACCGGATGCACGAGAGCAGCCGAGCCGTGGGGAACGGGTAGCCCGGCCTCAGATTCGGGACATCAGCTATGCGTTGCCCCGGCATCCCACGTTGCAATACCGGCGGCGCCAACTGGCAGCCATCACCCACATCGCAGTCCATCATACCGCATTGCCGCCCCATGTTGGGCCCGAGCACGTCGCCCAGACGCACGTCGACGAAGACCTTGACAGAGGGAAAAGCGCCTGGTCGGGAATCGGCTACCACTATTTCATCCCTCCTGATGGTGAGATTCTGCAGACTCAGCCGGTGGAGCTGCGAACGCACCACGTGGACAGGCACAACTCCTACGCGATCGGCGTCGCTTTCGCCGGCAGCTTCATGAACGGGTCCACGCCGACGCCGCGGCAGATACATTCCGGCGCCCGGCTGATTGCGTGGCTGGTGCAGGAGTTCGAGTTGCAACTTACGGACGTCCTTGGCCATCATGAGTTTTCGTACAATGCCACGCCGTGCCCGGGCAGTGATTGGCTGGAGGGCAAGAGATGGCGCGACACGCTTATGGCAGAGATCGAGCGCGTCCTGAACGGAATCTTTCAGTATCACTACGTCCTGTTTCCGTCCGAGGAGTCGATGGCCAAGACGATGGCCGAGGCCGGCAGCTATTTTGACGAGTTCAAACCGGGCGCGGGCACCCTCCTCGAAGATGCGCTGCAGGCACGGTTTGTGACCCTGGTCGGAGCAGGGACGATTTCCTCGGCGGAGGCCGAACGACGATTAGCAGACGCCGGGGTTGAGATCGACCACCTGGATGACTCTGACGCGATTTCGGCCACGCAGAGTCTTCTGCAGCTGGCCCACGATGGGCGGCGTTTCCGGTCCTTGCTCGAGTCATAACCGGCATGGAAACCGACCTCAATCCTCTTGGCGCCGGCTACCCGGTCAGCCTTCCGATCTTCGACGGCCCGATCGGGCTCCTACTCCACCTGATTGAACGTGAGGAACTGGATATCACGGAAGTTTCGCTGGTGGCGATAACGGACCAGTACCTGCGCGCGATCGAAGCGATGCAGGAGGTTGAGCCGGATGCGCTGGCTGATTTCCTGGTCGTGGCGGCCCGACTTATTTACATCAAGAGCCGCGGCCTTCTGCCCCAGCCGGAAGGCGAGGAGGAAGAGGAGGAAGGGCAGAGCGAGGGGTTGATCCAGCAGTTGCTGGACTACCGCCGCTTCAGAGCCGCGGCCGGCGAACTTCGGCTGCGCGCTTCGATCGGGCTGCGCACCAGTACGCGATTGGCACCGGCGCAGTTGGAACGCAGGTTGGACCTGTCAGCACTGACGATAGAAAGGCTGGCGGCGGCCGCGGAGAATGCGTTACGCAACCTACCCATCGACCCGTCTCCTCCGACAGTTCGAGCCTATTCCGTCACCGTTGCCGAGCGGATTGAGACGATCCGTGAGCGGTTCAGGGGCATAGCGGCTGAGGCCGGCAATTCCACGAAGGAGCTCTCCTTCTCCTCGCTACTGTCCGAGGGCGGGAGCAGACAGGAGATCGTGGTCACTTTTCTGGCGATACTGGAAATGATCAAGCAGAGGGAGATTACGGCGGAACAGGAGGAGACATTCGGTGAGATTGTGCTGAGCAGCGTTCCGTAGGAACGGGTAGGTAGTTCTCAAAGGGCAATGGGAGAACTCAGCCCGCAAATCTGCAAAAAAAAGGGGGGCCGGCGTCGGATTGAAGCGATGCCGGCCCCCTTTCGATTTAGTCGGCCAGCGTACTTACGTCGCCGATTGGCAGGCCCTGGACCTGGGCCTTGAGCAGCCGGCGCATGATCTTACCGGAGCGCGTCTTGGGCAGGCCGTCGACGATGCTCAGTTCGGCGGGCACGGCGATCGGCCCGACTTCGTGGCGCACGTGAAGTTTGAGGGCGTCTATCAGATCGGAGCTGCCGCTGACGCCGTCGTTCAGGATACAGAAGGCGTGAATCACGTTGCCGCGCAGCTCGTGTGGAATGCCGATGCAGGCAGCTTCGGCCACGTCGGGATGGCTGACGAGTGCACTTTCGATTTCGGCGGTACCGAGCCGGTAGCCGCTGACTTTGATGACGTCGTCCATGCGGCCGATGATCCAGAAGTAGCCGTCGTCGTCACGGCGGGCGCTGTCGCCGGTGAAATACCAGCCCTGCCGGGCAAATTCGGACCAGTACTGTTCCACAAAGCGGTCCGGGTCTCCCCAGACTGTACGGGCCATGCCCGGCCAGGGCCGCTTAACGACGAGATAGCCGTCCTCATTGGGCTCGCAGGTGGAGCCATCTTCGCGCACCACTTCGGCGTCGATGCCGGTGAAGGGCAGCGTGGCACTGCCCGGTTTGAGGGCGACAACCGGTGTGGGCGTGATCATGAAGCCGCCGGTTTCGGTCTGCCACCAAGTGTCCATAATGGGGCAGTTTTCGCGGCCGATGACACGGTGGTACCAGCGCCATGCCTCCGGGTTGATCGGTTCGCCTACGCTGCCGAGGAGGCGCAGGCTGGACAGGTCGTGCTGTTCGGCCCAGGCATCGCCGAAGCGCATCAGGCCGCGAATGGCGGTGGGTGCGGTGTAGAGGATGGTGATGCCGTAGTCCTCTACCAGCTTCCAATAGCGATTGGGGTGAGGATAGTCGGGCGCGCCTTCATACATGAAGCCGGTGGAGCCGAGAATCAGCGGCGCGTAGACGATGTAGCTGTGACCGGTAATCCAGCCGGGGTCGGCGGCGCACCACCAGAGGTCGTCCTCCTTGAGGTCGAAGACGTACTTCAGTGTGGTGGCGGTGTAGACCTGATAGCCGCCGCAGGTATGCAGGACACCTTTCGGTCGACCGGTTGTGCCTGACGTATAGAGGATGAAGAGGGGATCTTCGGCGTCCATCGGCTCCGACTCGCAGATGGGGCTGGCGATGGGGAGGGCCATCTCTTCATGCCACCAGTGATCGCGGCCGGGCGTCATCTCCACATCCTGCATGGTACGCTGGTAGACGATCACGGTATCGACAATGGAGCTGCGCTTGACGGCCTCGTCGGATATGTCCTTGAGATTGACTGTTTTGCCGCGCAGCCAGGCGCCGTCGGAGGTGATCAGCACCCTGGACTGGGCGTCGTCGATGCGGCTGGCGAGGGCCTGCTCGCTGAACCCGCCATAGACTACGGAGTGGACGGCGCCGATCTTGGTGACGGCCAGCATCGCGATCATCAGTTCGGGGGTCCTGCCCATGTAGATGGTCACGGTGTCGCCCTTGCCGACGCCCTTGCCCTTGAGCACGTTGGCAAACTTATTGACTTCCTGCCAGAGCTGGTAGTAGCTGTAGTTCTGTTTGTCGCCGTCTTCGCCTTCAAAGATCAGGGCCAGTTTGTGCCTGCGCCAGGTATTTACGTGCCGGTCCAATGCGTTGTAAGCGATATTGGTTTTGCCGCCGACAAACCATTTGAAAAAAGGCGCGCCGCTGTCGTCGAGCACCTTCTCGTAAGGTTCAAACCAGTCGATCAGTTCGCGGGCACGGGCATCCCAGTAGGCCTCGATATCTGCGAGCGCTTCGCCGCGCAGGTCGAGATAGTTGGGGATGTTTGCGCCGGCGACAGCCTCGGGCGGCGGCTGGTACAGTTCGCTGTCGGCGGCCGGAACCTCAATAGCCTGGCCGTTTGAGCTCTGTTCCGACATACTTCCCTCCTTCATTCAGTGTCTATTGGTCCGCTGCGGAATCCGCAACTATGATAGCACAGTTTGGGATCCTGGTTCAGATAATCTGCGCGGCCAGTTCTGCGATCTCCTCGGGGTGACGGGCGATAGCGACACCGGCCTCCTGGAGCGATTCTATCTTCTCGGCGGCGGTGCCTTCTCCGCCGGAAATGATGGCGCCGGCGTGGCCCATGCGCTTGCCTGGAGGGGCGGTCTGACCGGCGATGAAAGCGGTGACCGGTTTGCTCATTTCAGTTCTGATGTAGTCGGCGGCGACCTGTTCGTCGGTGCCGCCAATCTCCCCAATCAGGACGACCTGCTCGGTTGCGGAGTCCTGTTCAAACATCTGCAATACATCCAGAAAGTTGAGCCCCTTTATGGGGTCACCGCCGATGCCGACTGCGGTGCTCTGGCCGATGCCGCGCTCTGTCAATGCATAGATGACCTCGTAGGTGAGCGTGCCGGAGCGGCTGACGATGCCGACGTTGCCGGGGGTGTGGATGTGGCCGGCCATGATGCCGACTTTTGCGGATCCCGGGGAGATGAGGCCGGGGCAGTTGGGCCCGATCAGCAGTGAATCGGTTGAATCCAGGTAGGCGCGTGCGCGGGCCATGTCGAGGGCGGGGATGTTTTCGGTGATGCAGACGATGAGTGCGACGCCGGCGTCGGCAGCCTCGAGAAGGGCGTCAACGGCGAAGGCGGCGGGAACGAAGATGATGCTGGTATTGGCGTCGGTTGTGGCGACGGCTTCGTGTACGGTATCGAATACGGGTGTGTTGCCAACGGCCCATTGACCGCCGCGGCCGGGTACGGCGCCGGCCACGACGTTTGTGCCGTATTGGATCATCTGCTCCGCGTGGAAGGCGCCCTGGCTTCCGGTGATTCCCTGTACAAGCAGCCGGGTATCATTGTCGACGAGGATGCTCATGCACCTCCTCCTTTGGCGGCGGCGACGGCCATCTGGACGGCTTCTGAGAGCTGGTTGGCGGAGGGGAGGTTGGAGTCGGCCAGGATCTGGCGGCCCTCGTCCTCGTTTACGCCGACCATGCGGACGACGATCGGCACCTTTACGTTGAGGCTGTTGATGGCCTCGACGATGCCGTTTGCCACTTCATCG
>VYDA01000346.1:12553-13683 GCA_009843665.1 Caldilineaceae bacterium SB0675_bin_29
CCGCCGAAGATGTTGATGAGAACCGCCTTCACGCGCGCGTCGCGGAGAATGATCCTGAGTGCGGCCAGTACCTTGTCGGCGCCGGCGCCGCCGCCGATATCGAGGAAGTTGGCCGGGCTGCCGCCATAGAGTTTGATGATGTCCATCGTGGCCATGGCGAGGCCGGCCCCGTTCACCATACAGCCGATCTCGCCATCGAGATCGATATAGCTGATTCCGACCTCGCGGGCTTCGGTCTCGGTGGGGCTGTCTTCGTCGGGATCGCGCATGGCGGCCAACTGCTTCTGCCGGGGGAGGGCACTGTCATCGAGCAGGATTTTGCCGTCAACGGCCTGCAGCTGGTTGTCGCCGTTGATGACGAGCGGATTGATCTCGGCGAGGCTGGCGTCGCTGTCGACAAAGGCCTGGTAGAGGCTCTGCGCGATCCTGGTGAAAGCGGAGACGTGCTCTTTGGGCAGTCCGATGCCGTATGCCAGCTGGCGGGCCTGGTAGCCCTGCATGCCGAGGAGAGGGTGGACATGTACGGTGATGATCTTTTCGGGCGTTTGGGCGGCGACCTCTTCGATTTCGACGCCGCCCTCGCTGCTGGCCATGATCGCCACCTTACGTGCGCCGCGGTCGAGGACAGCGCCCAGATAGATTTCGGAACGGATGTCGGCCGCCTCGTCCACCAGGACTTTTTTTACGGTCAGCCCTTTGATGTCCATGCCGAGGATCTGTGCAGCCACTTCCTCGGCCTCATCCGGGGTGCCTGCCAGCTTGATGCCGCCGGCTTTGCCGCGTCCGCCGACCAGCACCTGGCTCTTGATGACGACCGGCTTGCCGACTTTTTCGGCGATGGCGCGCGCTTCGGCCGCTGTGGTGGCGACTTCACCGTTGGGGATGGGCACACCATATTGGGCGAGAACCCGCTTCGACTGGTATTCGTGTAACTTCAAGTGAGGACTCCTCTTCTTTAAGTGCTGTGATATGTGCGATGAAACGATGCACTATGAATACGACTCCGGCCAGGGAGTAGACAGGCACTGCGGATATGTCGGGCCAATTGCGGGTTCAGCCTTTCAGTCCGGTGAGAGCGATGCCTCTGATAATTTGGCGTTGGAAGACCAGAAAGACAATGAGCAGAGGGA
>VYDA01000346.1:13693-17111 GCA_009843665.1 Caldilineaceae bacterium SB0675_bin_29
GCTCGCAAGGCTGGCCGCGGTCATGATTTTCTCCCAGTGCGTGGTGGACTCGCCGCGGAAGAAGCTGAGGCCGACAGGCAATGTGTAGAACTCGCGACTGTTGGCCAGGATCAGCGGCCACAGGTAGGCGTTCCAGTTGCCGATAAAGTTGAAGATCGCGAGGGCGGCAATGGCCGGTTTGACCAGGGGCGCGGCAATGCGCCACCAGATACCGAACTCGTTCATGCCATCGATGCGGGCGGCGTCCAGGAGCTCGTTGGGGACGCCGTCGAAGAACTGGCGCATGAGAAATATGCCGGCGGCGGTGATGACGCCGGGGAAGGCGATGCCCCAGTACTGGGCGTAGCCGATGTGCCTGCTCCAGTTTACGCTCATCGTGAACCAGGGGATGATTAGCATTTCGGTTGGGATCATGAGCGTGCCGAGCATGCCAATTAAGATGATGTTTTTGCCCGGAAAGTCGAATTTGTTGAGCGTGTAGCCGACCAGGGTGTCGAAAAAGACGACGCTTGTGGTGCTGATGATGGCGACAATAATGCTGTTGAGATACCAGCGTTCGAAACTGCTGGTGTTGAGCACATTCAGGTAGTTTTGCAGGGTGGGGTTCTCGGGAAAGAAGGAGAAATCCACCAGCTCGGGCGCCGGCTTGACGCTTGTCAGAATCATCCAAAAGAAAGGCGTGACCATGCAGACCCCGCCAATTGCTAGCAGGAGATATGCAATAAGCAGCGTCCAGCCGAAAGGACGCCTGCTTCCGCGTTGGGCGGGCTTGAAATGGTCCGCTACCTGAAGTGTGCTCTCTGTGCCTATTTCTGCTGAAGTAGCCATGATTGCTCTGCGCGGGCGCCTCTGACTAATACTCTACGCGCCGCGAAAAGAAGCGCAGCTGGATGATCGTTATGAGCAGGATGAGAAAGAAAAGAAGCACGGTGAGCGCGCCGGCATAGCCCATCTTGTAGCTGGAAAACCCCTCCCGATAGACCTCCAGGACGACGGTGGTCGTACTCTTCAGCGGGCCGCCGGTACCCTGTGGGCTCATATTCTGGACGAGAGCGAACAGGCGCAGATAGGAGATGGTACCCAGGACTGTCAGGTAGACGATGATCGGATTGAGAAGGGGCAGGGTGATACGCCAGAAAAGCTGCCAGGCGTTGGCGCCGTCGATGCGGGCGGCTTCGTAGTAGTGGCCCGGAATCTGCTGGATTCCGGCCAGGAAGATGATGACTGCAAAACCAAGATTCTGCCAGACGGCAACGGCGGTGATCGACGGCAGCGCCTGCGCGGGACTCTTGGTGAAGGGCTGCTGGGGCAGGCCAAGCAAGTCCAACCCCTGGTTTATCAGGCCGGTCTCCGGCTGATAGAGCCAGTTCCAAACGAAGGCGACGGCGACGGCCGAAGTGACGTAGGGCGCGAAATAGGCGACGCGGAAGACCGCGGAAAGGCGCCGGATCTGGGCGAGGAGCAGAGCGATAGCCAGCGCCAGAACCAGTTGTGAGGGCACGCCAAACAGGACGTAACGGACCGTATTGGAGAATGCAGCTGTCACCGAGCTGCGCGGCTTGCCGGCGTCCTTCCAGATCTCTTGATAGTTCTCCAGCCCTACCCAGGGGCCGGAGCCTTCGAAGACATTCCAGTCACGAAAACTGACATTAAAGGCAAGGATGGTCGGGTACCAGCGGATGATGACAAAGAAGACCAGGGCCACGCTCATAAAGATGTAGGCCCAGATGATCTGCCGCTGGCGGAGGGTGAAGCGCATGGAGTTAATCCGACTTTTCTGCAGCGTATCTCAGATGACCAGAAAAGATTTAGCCCGTCACCGGAGAGAGAAGACGGGAGGCGAGAGGATAACCTGACGGGAAGGTACCCTCTCGCTTCCGGTCGTTCACATACGGTTTAGC
Source organism: Caldilineaceae bacterium SB0675_bin_29 (assembly GCA_009843665.1). Taxonomy (GTDB): domain Bacteria; phylum Chloroflexota; class Anaerolineae; order Caldilineales; family Caldilineaceae; genus Bin5. The sequence continues at coordinate 15,595 of VYDA01000346.1, forward strand.
GGCTGGACCAGAAGTCGTCCAGGACCTCCTGGTCGGTATCGGCGGCGATCTGCAATGCGGTAGCCGGGTCTTCGTCGGTCAGGACCACCATATCGAAGGAGTCTATGATGGCCTGCCGTTGCTGGCTCTCGTCGGCGAAGAAGGTAGCGTGGGAGTATTCCAGCCCTGCGGCGAATGCACCCAGCTTTTCATCGGCGAGAAGCTCCGGATTGCTACCGGCTTCGAGTTGTGCGGGCAGTTCGCCAACGATGTCGACCCACAGGGCGCCGGCGTCTGCACTGGTGATGAACTGCAGGAACTTGACGGCGGCGTCAAAGCGAGCCTGATCGGCGGCGGCCTTCTTGGTCAGGCCATGGGTCCAGTAGGAGCCGAAGGTGCTCTTGATGCCGTTATGCGAGGGCAGCTCGGCGACGCCGTAGTTCATATCCGGATTGTTCTTGGCGATCGTGCCGAGGCGGAAGGAGCCGTCGACGTGGAAGCAGACGTGACCGCCGACGAAGGCGTTGGTGCTGCCGTCGAACAGGTCGCGGTCGCCGGTGGCGAGGTCGGTGTGGAAGGCGATCAGGTAGTTCCAAGCTTGCATGCCGGCCTCGTCGTTGTAGAGGACCTCGGTGTAGTCGTCGGTGTAGGGCACACCGCCGAACTGGCGTACCAGCACTTCACGGAACCAGTGATGGTCCTGGGCGGCGGGGTCGGCGACAAAGCCTTGCACGACGAGCGCGCCGTCGTCATCGCGCTGGGTGCAGGCGGCGGCCTGATCGGCCAGCTCGTCCAGGGTCGAGGGCGGGCTTTCGGGATCGAGGCCGGCGTCCGCCATCAGGTCTTTGTTGTAGAAAAGAGCCAGGGCGCGCACTGCTGTCGGGAGCGTGTAAAGGGTACCCTCGACAAAGCTGGCCTGGACCATTGGGCTGAACTTTTCGCCGACCATCGCAGGCGGGAAGGCGTCCTCAGGCAGAGGCACGAGGTAGCCGGAATCGATCCAGACGGACTGCCAGCCATAGAAGAGGGTAGCGACATCAGGGCCGACGCCGGCGGGCACGCTGGCGGCGATCTTGTCGCGGAACTCAGCGTAGGGGATGTCGGCGTTGTGGACCACCTTGATGTTCGGGTTCGCCTCTTCGAACTGGGCGATCAGCTGGTTCATGGCATCGACTCTGGCGGCGAAGTTGTACTGCCAGTACTCGATCTCAACTACCTCGTCAGCCATAGCCGGCTCTTCGGCGGCGGAATCCGCAGCCGGTGATTCGGCGGGCACTGCCGCAGGGCAGGCGGCCAAGAGCATTGCGGTCACCAGGAGCGCGCCGATCAGCACGAACAGTTTGGAGCGTTTCATCGTTGGTTTCCTCCTTAGATTAGAGAAAAGAGAGTCCTCTATTCAGACTCTGGCTCAATTGTCGTCGATCGCAGCATCGTGATGTCTGTCGATCGAAGTCATGTGTCCTGCAAGATCGCGATTCGTTATGTAGAGAAACCGGGCAGATCGTGAGTAAGCAAGTTCCTTGCGCTGAATACAAATA
>VYDA01000346.1:17121-22107 GCA_009843665.1 Caldilineaceae bacterium SB0675_bin_29
CCGGGGCCGATGGTCTCGTAATATTTGCGGAACAGGTATTTAACGGTTACGTCGCCGGGCACCCAGCGTATCCACTGGAGGCTGCCGCTGGTGTCAACGCAGACGTTGGGGCAGGCCCAGCAGAGCTGGAGCGTTTCGCGTTCCCAGGCGCAGCCGAAGTGGGGAATGACGAAAGTGACATCGGGGAAGGCTTTAGCGATATTGTGCAGCTTAAAGGGGCTGATGTTCTCGTGCCAGGCGATACCGCCGGCACTGCCCTGGATGCCGAAGTGGATCAGAACGGGGATATCCAGTTCGGCGCATTTTTCCCAGACCGGCCAGATCGACTCGTCCTCGATCGGCTGTTCAATCATGGGTGCGAGCAGTTTGTAGCCGCGCAGGCCAAGCTCGTTTACGGCGCGATCCAGCTGGGCGACGGCGTCCGGCTCGAAGGGATTGTGATGGGCGAAGCCGACAAATTTGTCGGGATACCAGCTGACGATTTCGGCCAGATGGCCATTGCCGCCGCCGGTAACAAAGGCAACGGCACGCACGCCGTGTTCGTCCAGTTCCGCGGCCCAGCGGCGGGCCTGCTCCTTGTCTCCCGGGTGGTCGTCGGGGGACTCCGCTTTCGGGAATCCCCACATTTTGCGCCAGTGTTCGCCGTAGGGCCGGCTCATCTCCTGCACTTTGCGGGCGCGTTCCTCACCCACTTTTTCGATGTACTGCTGAATTGTGTTTCCCATATTCGGGAACCACGGTTTGTTGGTGGGGAAGTGCAGGTGGAAGTCGATGATCTCAAAGCCCTGATACATTGAAATTCCTCAAGCTAGATTCCTCTAATTGTTCTGCCTGAATGGCTTCGGAAAGGCCTAGTCGGCGACAGAATATAAATGGGCTGGACACCACTCTACCCACATACCTGCAGTGCGTCCTGCGGAACCAGGTCGGATTTGCTGGCCAGCAGGGCGGCCCCGCAGGCCGGGTCGGAGCGGGCAGGTACGATTTGACAACCGGGCAAATCTGCCTCGAGTGCGGCGCGAAATGCCTGGCGAAGGCTGGACGGCTGCTGCAAAACGGAGCCGGCGGTGGCGACCTGTGGTTCGGTCAACAGGCCGACTTTGCGCAGGACGGAGGCGACCGTACCGGCAAGCTCTGCGCCGGCCTCATTCAGGATAGAACGTGCTATGGCATCACCACAGGCGGCTGCCTCAAATACGAACGGGGCGAAGGAACGGAACTGTTCGTGAGCGTAGGAGATACTGGCATCAAGCCCAGCGATCCAGCCGATCCATTCCTTCTGTGTGCCGCCGGCGAGTACGCGGAACCGCTCTGTGAGGCGTGTCTCAGGGCCGCGTTCGTCGAGGGCGGCCAAAGCGGCGCGGAGGCCGCGGCGGCCAATATCATAGCCGCTGCCGGCGTCGCCCAGCCAGTGGCCGAGGCCGTCGGCGCGGGCTGAGCGGCCGTTCTCGCCGACGGCAAAGGCGACAGCCCCGCTGCCGGCGGCGATAAGGGCGCCTGGGCTGCCGTGAAAGGCGCCAGCCCAGGCCACGACGGAATCGTTAAGCGACCGCCACGGGCAGTGCAGCCCGCTGGCATTGAGCGCAGTGGTCAGAATCTGATGCATCTGTTTCTGATCAGATGCGCCATCAAGACCGGCCATGCCGGCGCACGCAGCCTTCACATCGGTTGGGGAAACGGCAGATCGGGCCAGAGCCTGTGAAATCGCCGCGGACAGGTTGGAGGCGGCCTGTTCAACACCGACGATGTGATAGTTGGATGGGCCGTTCTGGCCTTCGCCGACCAGGCGGCCGGTACCGTTGGACAGAACGACATGGGATTTGGTTGCGCCGCCGTCGATTCCAAGAAAATAAGCCACAGTAGGATTTTAGCCCGAATGGTGCAAATGTCAAACGTAGGGTGTATTGGCCGGACAAGAGCTATCGGAAATTGAAGGGGGGTAGACTGAATTGCAGTGCGACGCGCCGTGGCGGAGGGAGGGACAAAAGAGGTGAAGGTTTGCCCGGCTGCGCAAAGGGTGGGAGAATTGGCGGAAGGACAGCGGCCAGTTGCAAGAGAATGCGCAGGCTGACTGGTACATGTCGCTGGCCTGAACCGCCCCAAAAGGCGAGAAGTGAGCAAGGAGAAGTAAGGATTGAGTGTGGCCCGCGTGAAGAGTGCGGGTTTCAAATCCAGTGATGAAGAGATAGGCTGGAAAGATTATGCGACGGGCCAGAATTGAACGAACGACGAAAGAGACGCAGATCGTGCTTGAGCTGGCGCTGGATGGGAGCGGCGCGGCGGAAGCGGAAACGGGCATTGGGTTTCTGGACCATATGCTGACGCTGTTTGCCGGGCACGGGCTGTTTGATCTGACGGTGCAGGCCGCGGGCGATCTCGAGATCGACGAGCACCACACGGCTGAGGACGTGTGCATTTGCCTGGGACGGGCGATCGACCAGGCCCTTGGGGACCGCAGCGGCATCGTACGCACGGCGCATGCCTATGTGCCGATGGATGAGACTCTGGCGCGGGTGGTCGTGGACCTGAGCGGGCGGCCGTACTGCGTTTTCGATGCCGAGTTCACGACGCCGAAGCTGGGGGAACTCAGCACCGACCTGCTCTTCCACTTGTTCGAGAGCATCGCGATACACGGTCGGATGAACCTGCATGCAGCAGTGCTGTACGGCCGCAACGATCACCACAAGGCGGAAGGGCTGTTCAAGGCGCTGGCGCGTGCGCTGGACGCGGCGACGCGGCAAGACGAGCGGCGAAGCGGGGTCCCGAGTACGAAGGGGACGCTGAGCGCATGATCGCGGGCGCGGTAGATCCTCGCCCGGCGGCTGGGCGCGCCTCCTCGCCATTATCTGGCCGCTCCTTTTCCACTTTCCCATTTCAAGGCATATACGATGACCGTTGACAAGATGACCGATCTCGAGATCCCTACACTGGAAGAGATACGCACAACGCGTGCTCACATTGACCCTTATGTCTTGCGCACTCCAATGTGGCGCTGGCAGAATCAGGCCGTGGAGGAGGCATTTGGGGCGGAGACGGAGGTCTGGCTGAAGCTGGAGCTCTTTCAGAGGACGGGTACGTTCAAGCCGCGCGGGGCGGTGAATGACATTCTGCAACTGGACGCGGAGGCGCGGGCCCGAGGCGTGACCGCGGTGAGCGCGGGCAACCACGCGATCGCGGTGGCGTACGCGGCCCAGATTTTCGGTATCAGCGCCAAAGTCGTGATGCCTGCGTCTGCGCCCCAGTTTCGTGTGGAGAAGTCGCGCAGCTATGGGGCCGAGGTTGTGCTTGTGGCCGACGTGTATGAGGGGTTCGCCGAGGTGGAGCGCATTCAGGAGGAAGAAGGGCGGGCCTTTGTCCATCCGTTTGACAGCCGCACGATTGTCACGGGTCAAGCGACGGTGGGCCTTGAAGTTTGTGAGGACGCGCCACCGCTGGACATGTTGATCGTGCCAATAGGAGGAGGAGGTTTGGCCGCCGGCATCGGCGCGGCGGTCAAGCAGCTGCAGCCGGCGTGCGCGGTCTTCGGTGTGGAGCCGGAAGGCGCGGACACGATGCACCGCAGCTTTGCCACAGGCAAGCCGGAGTCGATTGAGCGGGTAGAGACGATCGCCACCAGCCTGGGAGCCCCGTCGACGCAGTCGTACAGTCTCGGGCTATGCAGGCACTTTCTGGAAGACTTAGCGCTGGTCAGCGACGAAGAGATGCTGGATGCGATGCGGCTTCTTTTGCATGAGATGAAACTGGCGGTCGAGCCGGCGTGTGCGGCCTCGACTGCGGCCCTGTTGGGTCCGCTGCGCGAACAGGCGGTGGGGAAACGGGTGGGGTTAATTCTGTGCGGCTCGAACATTGGCGTGGATACGTTTGTGGAGCTGATCGGCCAGGGCACGGATGGCTGAAGCCTCTGTCGAACTGGCGCCCGGCCATAAGATCGGTCTGCCGCTGGCAGGCCCGGTGATGCTGGCGGCGGGCAGTGTCGGCTACGGGGAGGCGCGGCACCGGGAGTTGGAGACGGCCCGGTTTGGCGGCGTGGTTGTGGGTCCGTTCACGCGGCGGAGCCGGGGCGGCAGCCAGCCGCCGCGCATGGCGGAGACAGTGGGCGGGTTTGTGCGAAACGTCGGGTTGCAGAACCGGGGCGTGTCGGCGGCGGTGAGGCGGTACGGCCAGCTGTGGCCGCGTTTGGGCTGTCCGGTCATTGCCCAGGTGGCGGACAGCGAGCACAGAGACGCGGCGGAGACTGTGGAGCGGCTATCCGCGGTGGACGGAATCGAGGGGTTCGAGCTGCTGTGTGAGCCGGAGGCCGGCGAGAAAGAGACCAGCCGGCTGCTGGAGGTTGTTCTGCTGGAGACGGATTTGCCCGTGCTGGTTAAGCTGCCTCTCGCGCGCGCTGCGGTTCTGGCCGCGGCGGCTGTGGAGGCGGGCGCGGCCGGTGTTGTGGTGGGAAGGCCGCCGATGGGGGCGGGTGTACGGCCAGACGGCCAGACTGTGAGCGGGGAGATGTTCGGGCCGGGGGCTTTTCCAGTTATGCTGGCGGCGCTGCTGGCGGTGAAGGCGTTGGCGCTGCCCGGCTCGCTGGTCGCCAGCGGCGGCATTCATACACGGCACCAGGCGCGCGATTGTTTGCAGGCGGGCGCGGAAGCGCTGCAGCTGGATAGCCTGGTCTGGGTGGAGCCGACGGCGGCAGTGGCGCTGGCGGTCAGTCTGGATAGCGGCTGATGGTCCGACCGATCGTTCACCCCGCGTTCATTCCTTTCTTTTTTCTCTTTCGCCTAATCTACATACCGGCCAGCGTGTTGAGCCATACAGGGCATGGGTCGCCGTGGCTGAATGCGGTGCTGGGCTGTGTGGTCACGATGGGCGCGGAGTGGCTGGCGCGGCGTGTGGGGATCGCAATTGCGCGGCGCGAGCGGCAGCGCGCAGTTGTGGTCGTGATCCTTGCGCTGGTCACGCTTGGCTTCTTTCCGGAGGAGGCGCCGATCGGGTTGATCC
>VYDA01000725.1 GCA_009843665.1 Caldilineaceae bacterium SB0675_bin_29
GTGCGGCGCGTCTCTTTTGTAGCTGCCCTCAAAATTTTTCCAGAAGCAGAATGTGGCTCTCGGTGACCCTATTGTTTCCGTGGCAACGACCACCACCCAGTTCCGGGAAGAACTACAATGATGCCATTTGACCGTTTCACCCAGAGGGCCCAGGACGCGGCCACCCGTTCTCTGGAGATTTTGCAGAAATACAAGCACTCGCAAATCGATACTGAACATTTCTTCCTGGCTCTCGTCGAACAGTCAGATGGAACAGTTCCCCAGTTGCTGGAGTCCCTCGGGGCCTCTGTCGACGTTATGGCCCGCAAGCTGGAAGCCGTCCTCGCCGCCGCTCCTTCAAGTGGCAGCACACCCCACGGCGGTCTCCCGACCGTCCAGGTCTTTATCACGCCAAGGCTAAATCGCGTCATGGGTGTCGCAAATGAAGAAGCCAATAAACTCCAGGATGAATTCATCAGCACCGAACATATCTTGCTAGCCATCGCCAGTGAACGGAACACGCACAGCGCCAACCTATTGCGGGACGCCAGTGTCACCAAGGAGCGCCTCTATACCGTAATTGAGGACATGAGGGGTGGCCAGAGAGTCAGCGAGCCGGACGCCGAAAGCAAGTTTCAGGTTCTCGAAAAGTACGGCCGCGATCTCACCCAGGCCGCTGCCGAAGGCAAACTGGACCCGGTCGTGGGTCGCGTCGAGGAGATCACAAGGGTCATGCAGGTCCTCTGCCGGCGCACCAAGAACAATCCAGTGCTGATTGGAGAGGCTGGTGTTGGCAAAACCGCCATCATCGAAGGATTGGCTCAGCAGATAACGGCCAACGATGTACCTGAAATCCTTTCAGGTAAACGGTTGGTCTCTCTGGACTTGGGCGCCATGATCGCCGGCACTCGGTTTCGGGGTGAGTTCGAGGAACGCTTGAAAGCGGCCATGGATGAAATACGCCGCAGCGAAGGGGAAATCATCCTATTTGTAGATGAACTTCACACCGTCGTCGGCGCCGGAAACGCCGCCGGCGCGCTCGACGCCAGCAACATGCTCAAGCCCGCCCTCTCACGCGGCGAACTGCAGTGCATTGGCGCTACAACACTTGACGAGTACCGCCAGCACATTGAAAAGGACTCAGCTCTGGAACGGCGATTTGCCCCCGTCTACGTCGAAGAACCGGACATCGATGACGCCATCGATATCTTGCGCGGGCTGCGCATTCGCTACGAGGAGCATCACGCCATCACATATACCGATGACGCCCTTGAGCAGGCAGTCCGACTTAGCCACCGGTACGTCCCCGATCGCAAGCTGCCAGACAAGGCCATCGACCTCATCGACGAGGCCGCGGCGCGCCTGCGTGTTGCAATGCATGCCATGCCCGAAGATCTGAAGCGCACCAAAACATCCATCCAGGAGTTGGAAGACCTCGAAGAAAGCGCATGGGCGGAACGGGACTACGAGCGGGCGGCTCAGACTAAGGCCGAACTGGCTCGGTTGAAGGAGGAGTTCAAGACCGCACTCAAAACATGGAAGAACGAGGCGAATCTCGACGACGTCGTTGACACAGACGATGTCGCCGCAATTGTCCACAGCTGGACCGGAATTCCCGTCATGGACCTGCTTGAAGAGGAGATGGACAAGCTGCTTCGCATGGAAGACTTCTTAGAGCAGCGCATAGTCGGTCAGGAGCGAGCAATTGAAGCAGTAAGTGATGCAATCCGCCGGGCTCGCAGCGGGCTGAAGGACCCTCGCCGGCCCATCGGCACATTCCTTTTCCTCGGGCCAACAGGCACAGGCAAGACCGAACTAGCAAGGGTGCTCGCCGCCTTCCTTTTCGACAGTGAAGACGCCCTTCTGCGAGTCGATATGAGCGAGTATCGCGAAGGACACACGGTCAGCAAACTGTTCGGCGCACCTCCAGGATATGTCGGGTACGAGCAGGGCGGCCAGCTCACGGAGCAGGTGCGGCGGCGCCCCTATCAGGTGTTGCTCTTCGACGAAATCGAAAAGGCCCATCCGGAGGTTTGGAACACACTTCTTCAGATCATGGACGACGGCCACATGACCGACGGCCAGGGACGCACAGTGAACTTCCGCTACACCGTCGTAATCTTGACCAGCAACGTCGGCGCCGACTCAATCAAGCGCGGCCCCCTTGGCTTTGCCACGCCTGAACTCGACGAGAGCGCCCTTGTTCAGGGCGAGTACAGCAAACAGATGAAACGCCTATTTCGTCCCGAGTTCCTTAACCGCATCGACGAAACAATTATTTTTGATCCGCTGACCAAAGCAAACGTCCGCGATATCGTTTCACTGTTGATGGAAGAAATCGCACAGCGTCTCGACGAAATCGGCATCACAGTCGAGATGACAGACAAAGCCCGCGATCACCTAGCCGACACCGGCTATCACGCCGAATACGGCGCCCGACCATTGCGCCGGTTGCTCCAAAAGCAGGTCGAGAACGAACTCAGCAAACGCCTACTGCGCGCTGAATACAAGACGGGTGATGAAATCCTGATCGACTATGCTACAGAAGAGGAGGAAGGCGAAGAGAGACTGGTTTTTGTACGCAGAGACCCGGAACCTATTGCAGTCGAATGGTCGCCGGGAACGGAGGCAGAAGCCGGCTCCAGCCTTGACAGACAAGGATCCCAAGATTGATGGCCACTCTCGTTCGTCGCCGATGACTTCTGATTGCCGTACACACTCGGAACGCCCACACGCGTGCCCAGCCTATCGCATCGAAACTGAGCGAGCGGTCCTCCGCTGCTGGCATCCAGGAGACGCTGAAATCCTGCTGAATGCCGTTACCCAGAGCCTCGAACATTTGCGAGAGTGGATGCCCTGGGCGAGGAACGAACCAACTTCTCTGGAGGATAAAGTCTCCCTCCTACGAAACTGGCGGGCGGAGTTCGATCTCGACAGCGATT
>VYDA01000491.1:0-540 GCA_009843665.1 Caldilineaceae bacterium SB0675_bin_29
GGCCGCCTCCCGGCGTTTCCCCCGGTCCGCCTTTCCCGGAGGGGGGGCCGCGTTGGCCCCGCGGCCATTCGGCTGGGGGCCGGGCGGGGGCGGCGGGCTGTCCATGGCAATCACGACGGGTGATACGGCGTGTACGGCAGCCACCGCGTCGCTGCTGGCCAGGTCGACCTTGCGCGCTCCCAGCGTGCTACGTCCACTGGCGGGGACTTCGGCCAGCGCGAGCGGCTTTGCCACGCCCCTTTGGGTTACGAAGGCGGCGAAGGCGTGCTCCGGCGTGAGGATGGCGGCGCCGACGAGGTCGCCGGTGCGCTCTTCGATTTTGTGCGCGATGATACCGCCACCGCCGCGGCCCTGCAGGCTGAACTCGTCAATGCGGGTGCGTTTCAGGTAGCCGGCAGAGGTAACGGTGAGCAACTCGCCGTCGGGCGCGACGGGGAAGGCGGCGATGACCTCGTCGCCGCGTTTGAGGTTGATGCCGGCGACGCCGCGTGCGGATGCACCCATCGCGCGCACATTTTCTTCGGGGAAACGAATCGAGCG
>VYDA01000491.1:550-2919 GCA_009843665.1 Caldilineaceae bacterium SB0675_bin_29
TGCGGGTGACGAGGAGGACCTCGCCGTTGCCGGGCGTCACAAACGCGCAGGCGAGCCGGTCTTTGCCATTTACACTGATCACGTCCTGGGCGTTCAGTGCGGCCTGGGTAAAGTCGGCGAGAGCGATGCGCTTGACGGTGCCCTGGCGGGTGACGAGAAAGAGAAAGCCTTCGGGCGCGGAGTGCGGCAGCGCCAGCATGGAGGCGATGGTATCGCGGCGGCTGAAATCGGTCAGGTCGGCGAGGTGCCTGCGGCCTTCCTGCGGGAGCTCGTGGACTCCGAGGCGGTAGCAGCGCCCGCCGGCGGAGAAGATGAAGAGCTGGTCGCGAGTGTTGGCCGTGAGGAGGGCTGCGGCCGCGTTTTGGGCAGCCTTGCGCAGGCCTGCGCGGCTGATGGCGGTGAAGTCCTGGCGCCGCAGGTTGCCGTTGGCGCCGAGGGCCACCCAGACGCGACGGTCGGGTAGCAGGTCTGTGGCGGTAAGGGTGCCCTGGGCGCGTTCGACGATTTGCGTTCGGCGGCGGTCGGCGTGCTGCTGGCGCAGGGCAAGCAGCTCTTCGCGGATGACGCCGAGGATCTTGGCGTCGTCGGAGAGAAGGTCTTCGAGGTAAGCGATTAACTGCTGCAGCTCCTTGTGTTCGTCCTGAAGCTGTTTGCGCTCAAGCGCGGTCAGCCGTCTCAACGGCATGTCGAGGATGGCTTGGGCTTGCACCTCGGTGAAGCCGAAGGCGCGTATCAGGTTGGTGCGGGCGGTGTCGACGCGCTGGCTGCGGCGGATGGTCTGGATCACTTCGTCGAGGATGTCGAGCGCTTTGAGCAGACCTTCGACGATGTGCGACCTGGCCTTGGCCTTGTCGAGGTCGAACTGGGAGCGGCGGCGGATGATCTCCTGGCGGTGCTCAATAAAGAGCCGCAGGATGCGTTTGAGAGTGAGAGTGACGGGCTCACCGTTCACGAGGGCCAGCAGAGACATGCCGAATGTCTGCTGCATTGGCGTCAGTTTGAGCAGCCGGGCCAGCACGGTTTCGGGGTCGACGTTGCGGGTCAGTTCGATGACGATGCGCATGCCGGTGCGGTCGCTCTCGTCGCGCAGGTCGGTGATGCCGTCGATTTTGCCGTCGCGCACGAGCAGGGCGATGCGTTCGAGCAGGTTGGTCTTGTTGGTCTGATAGGGCAGGGCGGTGACGACGATGCGGCTGCGGCTGCGGCTCATCTCTTCGAAATGGGCCTTAGCCTGCATGATCAGCCGCGCGCGGCCGGTGGCATAACCCTGGGAGATGGCGTCGACCTCCTCGTCGCCCTTGGCGGCCTGGCGATAGCGAAAGAGGATACCGCCGGTGGGGAAGTCCGGTCCTTTGATGAACTGCAGGAGGTCGTTGACGCCGACTTCGTCAATTCTGTCGAAGTTATCGATCAGGTAGACGGTGGCGTCGACGACTTCGGCCAGATTGTGAGGGGGGATATTGGTGGCCATGCCGACGGCGATGCCATTGGCGCCGTTGATGAGGAGGTTGGGCAGGGCGGCGGGCAGGATAGCCGGCTCTTTGAGCGTGGTGTCAAAGTTGTCGTTCCAGTCGATGGTATTTTTTTCGATGTCGGTCAGCATCAGGTCGCTGATGGCTGCCAGGCGCGCTTCGGTGTAGCGCATGGCGGCGGCGTTGTCGCCGTCGATGGAGCCGAAGTTGCCTTGGCCGTCGACGAGAGGGTAGCGCAGGCTGAACTCCTGTGCCATGCGCACCATGGCGTCGTAGACTGATGTATCGTTGTGGGGATGGTATTTGCCCAGCACTTCGCCGACGATACGGGCGCTTTTTTTGTAGGGTTTGCTGCTGGTAACGCCCATGTCGTGCATGGCGTAGAGGATGCGACGATGGACAGGTTTGAGGCCGTCGCGCACGTCGGGCAGGGCGCGGGCAACGATGACGCTCATGGCGTAGTCGAGATACGAGGCGTGCATCTCGGTGGTGATTTCGATTTCGCGGACGGTTCCTATCATTTTGCTCGTTTATTCGCTGATCAGTGCGTCAACGGTCGTGTTGAGCGCGGCGGCGATGCGGGCTAAGGCGGATGTGGAGCCGGGAACGTGTTACTGCTCGGCCCTTGTTTGCATGTCTTCATTCAAAATGTTCGCATAAGGCGAACATCACGTCAAGGGAGGTTGTTTGGAACGCCTACCGATGTGAAAGAAGCTGACAAACTGCAGGTCCTAGCGCAGTCTGTGATCAGGTTCGTTGCCCAAGAGATCACACTCTTTCGAGTTTCAGCGCGTTCCGTAGTTCAATGACCTGGTCGCGGAGGGAGGCGGCGCGTTCGAACTCCAGGTTTTGGGCTGCTTCGAGCATTTCGTCTTCCAGGTTGGCGATCCGTTTGAC
>VYDA01000464.1 GCA_009843665.1 Caldilineaceae bacterium SB0675_bin_29
GCACGAGTCCTCTGACGCCCAGCTTCTTTCCGTTCGATGTGTCCGGTAAATTGCGTATGGCCGCGATGATATTGAGGCGGCTCACGTTCCACGAAGCAACGGTAACCACCACGAACGTGAGGATGACGCCGAGACAGTAGGCAATGATGAGCGAAGAAGGCGCCGCCTGCCAGTAGAAGCGGATCGGTGCAGAGGCGCCCTCGACACGCTGTACAATGTTATTGATCAGACCGCTCATAAAGCCGATCATGCCATACGACACCAGCAGGCCGAGCCCTAGTCCTACCAGGGCCGCTGCCAGGTCGTAGATCAGCCCTTCGGTTACAAACATCTGCACCAGGTGGACGCGTCGCATACCCACCGCTCTGGCAATGCCCAGTTCACTGCGCCGTTCCGCCGCCAGCATCACGAATATCAGGAAGATCAACAGCACGCCCGCAAAGATCGAGAGGATTCCAAAGCTCGAAAACACTGTGCCCAGAGCGATGCCGCCTACTTCCGCTATATCGGTGACAAACTGCTTGCTTAGCGGCGCAAGCACGTCGAAATCCCGAAGATCGGCCATGGCCGCTTCGAGCGCTCGCTCGTCGCCCTCCTCCAGCGGCAGTGACTTCAGCCAGTCCTGAATGGCTCCGCTGCTCAGCGCCCCCCGCAACGCCGTCGAAATGTCGGCGTCTGCCGGCCCGGTTACGTGGTCGACCAGTACATCAAGGTCAGACTCGAAACTCGTCGCCTGCGTCCACATCCCCGCAATCTGCATGATGAAGTCCGGCACGTCGTTGTCATCAAACAGGGGATTGACCGGCGCGACAGACTCTCTGCGCATGACCTGGGCGATCTCAGGCCTTTGCAGGACCTCCAAAAGGCCGGCCAGGCGCGCCTCGTTGAGAGACAGCGCCCGCAGCTGGTCGCTAACCTCCGTCGTGTGCGCCATCCCGCTGACCTCGTCGCCTTCGTTCGAGATCAGGATGTTGTTGACTTTGTCCGGCATGAAAAGCAGCTTCTGCGCCTCATCCGTGTGCATCATCACCACCGGCAGGACCGCGCCCAAGGGCCCGGCTTCAGAGACCACTGCCCGTACTCGATATGGGACCGGAATCGGACCAATGAAGATCTCCAGCAGGTCGCCCGCTCGCGCGTTGAGCTGCTGTGCACCAAGTTCATTCAGGTACACCTCTCCCTGCCGCAACTGTAGCCCGAACTCTCCTAGCCTTTCGTCAACGTCCTGGCCTAAAGTATTCAGGTTGATCGATCTGAGTGCCTCTGTCGCCGCAATGACCAGTTCCTGCTGGTTCGGCACGTCGAAGCCGAGCATCGGCAGCGTTGGCACAGTAATCGGTGCATCAGGGTCCAGATTCAGTGCGGCCAGGTCCTCATCCGTGATCCCCAGCCCCTCCAGGCTGATCACGTCAGAGTCGATCTCGTCAAGTATTTCGCTGGGGAAACCCAGGTTTCTCAAGATCTCTGTGGGAAGCGACAATTGCCGCAGTGTGAAACTTGGTCCTTCTTCCTGCAGCAGCACCGCCCCGGCCGCGCCCAGGGCCAGCGCCGTCCCGACCAGACTGGTCTCTTCTAACCCAATCGCCGTCCCGATTACCTCCGCAGCCTCTCCGGACTGCTCCCACAGCCCGACAAGATCGACAAATACGTCCCCGATCCCATCGCGCAGGTCGGCTGTTCGCACCGGCTCACCGTCAATGTCGTGCAGCCCGAACCCCGTGTCGTAGCCCTCATCCACAGCAAAAAGGAAGCCCAGCGGCTCCCCCTGCCCGGTATTGACGTTGCGAATGATCGTCGGAAAGAGGATCGATCCGGCCACCCCGTCTATTAGAGGATACGTTGACGCATCCTCCTGCAGCTGCGCCAGCCTCTCCTCTGTTATACCCGGCAGACCCTCGTCCAGGATTGCAATCAAGGCGTTGATGTCGCCGCTTGTCAGCGCATTCAACAACGCAGCACTTTCCGGACTGCTCGCCCCATCCGCGTCGATGGTGCCGCCGTCTGCCAGCTGCGTCAGGTCCATCAGAAACGGCGGCGACACAACCTGGTCGATCTGCCCGTACGCGTCAATCGTCTGCCGCCGCACCGTATTGTCCAGCGTGTCCCCAAGACTGAGAGCCGAAACGATGATCATCGTGCTCAGCGTGAGCCCGAATACGATCAGCGCTGACTGCGTGGGCCGCCGCGGGATATTGCGAACGCCAAGCTTGCCGATAATCGGATTTCGCAGCGAAATGAGCGCCGCGCCGGCCAGAATCAGCCCCAGGGCAACCGCCAGATACAGCGCAACCGAGTTGAGAAAACTACTCATGTGCTACAATCTCCCCGTCCTCCATCTGCACGATGCGCTCGCACACGTCGGCCACCTGCGGGTCATGTGTGACGATGACAAAGGTTCGCCCCTGCTCACGGTTCAGGCGCTGCATCAAACCCAACACTTCGGTCGAGCTTCCCACGTCCAGATTACCTGTCGGCTCGTCCGCCCACACCAGCGCCGGATTGTTCACCAGCGCCCTCGCAATCGTTACCCGCTGAATCTGACCACCGGAAAGCTGCATTGGTCTGTGAGAGGCCCGGTCGGCCAGCCCGACGCTTTCCAGACTCGCCAATGATCGCCTGCGTGCCTCCGCCGGGCGTACACCGCTCACGAGCAAAGGCATCTCCACATTCTCAACCGCCGATATCACCGGCAAAAGGTTGAATGACTGGAAGACAAAACCCATCCGCCGCGCACGGTACTCCGTTCGCCTCCGGTCATTCATGTCGGCGAGCGAAGTACCTTCAATTGTCACTTCCCCGTCATCGAAGCTGTCCAGCCCGGAAAGAGTATTCAGCAATGTGGTCTTGCCGCAGCCGGACGGCCCCATGATTGCCACCATCTCACCTGTTCCAATCGTCAGGTCCAACC
>VYDA01000123.1 GCA_009843665.1 Caldilineaceae bacterium SB0675_bin_29
GGGAATACTGGCGAACTCTTCCGGTTGGGCCTGATGTTCCGCGAAAAACATCATCGACGACGTCATCACCAGCAGCAGAAAGAGTACCGATACAACCGCCGCAAGTTCACCCTGCTTCGTATGCACTACCTTGCCCAAAGTGCTCAGACTGCTGAAGTACCGGCCCAATCGGACAATGCGGGCCAGCAGACGCACGACCCGCAGGAAACGCAGGTCTAACCCGTGCAGATTGACGACAAAGACCAGGTAGACTGGCAGAACAGCCAGCAAATCAATGAGCGCCAGCGGAGAAACCAGGTACCGAAGCCGGCCCTTTACCGGATGCCCGTATTTCGGATTCTCCGTGCACGTCCATACCCGCAAGACAAACTCCACCGTGAAAATGCCGACCGATACGACCTCAAAAAGATAAAAGGCGCCCGGAGAAATCCGGTGAATCTCCTCCACCGTCCCCGCGATCAGCGCAACGACATTCAACGCGATCAGTGTGATGAGGAAAACGTCAAAGATCTCGCTTGGCCGGTTACCCGGCTCAGCCTCTTCAATGATTTCGTAGACCGCTTTCTTTAATGTTTTCATCTGAGGACCAGGGAAGGAATGATCAGGATCCCCCGCGGCTCACTCAATTGCCGGGGGGGGGGCGAAATGCCCATCAATGCTGCGGGGTTAAGGGAAAGTCCAGGTCGTATTTCGAAAGCGAGGCGTCTGCAACACCGGTCAGAATGACTGGCGGTTCTGAGGCACAGTGAGAGGAAAGATCATCACTGCCAAGGTGGGCGAGGAGGGACTCGAACCCCCGACCTCACGGATGTGAACCGTGCGCTCTAACCAGCTGAGCTACCCGCCCGGATTAGGACTGTCGTAGTCAGGAAACAGCCACTTCAAAAGCACAGCAGAGTATAGCACCGACCCTGCATTTGGCAAATTCATGCCGGCATAGCAAAATCAACTCGACGACACTGCGTCACCGTTTTCGATACGACAAGAGCGTCTCTGGTCACACGCCAATCGAGCCCTATACAACCTCCATGCCCCGCTTCAATCGCCACAGCCGGCTGCTCTATCGTATCTTTTTCACTCTTGTCATCGGCGCCGGCCTGTTCGGTTGGTTCTACGCCTCCGCAAACTGGCAGCCCGACCCTTCCACCTTTGAAATCGGTTCACTGACCGGTGACGCTGACGTAATCGATCTGATCGCCGGCATGATCGAGGACGCTATCCAGGTCTTCCAGGAAATCACCGGTTGACAGCTCCGCATTTCGACGTTTCGCCTCGTACCTACTGGCCCTGTCCTTCTGGCGCGTGTACGCAAGCCTGTCCTTCCTTCGCATTCAAATGCTGGCATAGCTCGATGTAGGCGGGTCGGAAGGTTGGCGGGCCGCAACACGGGCTGGGCTCCATGATGCCCCACCAGAACTGCTCTTCATCCTCCGGATTCCCGTCGCTCAGCCACTCCAGATTGGGCATCGTTATCAAACTCATCAAGCCAATCCAGGGTTGCCAGTTGGCTTCAGCCAATTCGTATGCACGTCTCAGATATTCGGCCTGCACCTCGAAATCGATACCGGCGTCCCTGCCGTGCCAGCGGTAGTTCGGATTAACGGGATCTGAAGTCCAACCGAACTCCAGAAGGACGATCTGCTTCTCGGTGTCCCCGTACCGTTCCATTATTGCCCGAATATCCTCAACGTGGCGGAAGCTGAAGAACCGGTGCCCGCCGTACCGCTCATCCGTAACCGCAACCTCGGGGTCCAGCTCGGGAGGAGCCGCGAATCCTACCCCATGGACGCCAAGTGCATCGAAGTAACCCTCGCTGCTTCCACCCATCGCCTCATACATCTGCTCGTAAAACACGTGGTCCGGCATCGCGTATTCGTTGTCATCGCCCGTCGGCGCCATCCCCGCGCTGACAACGATGGCATTCGGGTTCGCCTGCTTGATCGCCGCATACGCCCGGCCCAGAAAGTAAACATATTCGGCAGGATTCGGGCGCTTGTGCCCCCACTCGCGGCTCAGATTCGGTTCATTCCAGATCTGATAGCCCTGAATACAGCCAACGGCCCCGGGCTTACAACTGTAGCGGCTGGCTAAGGCAAATACATAGTCGGCGAAATGATCAGCGCTTTCGGGGGGAAGACCCGCCCAGAAATCTCTCTTCTGCGGATCGATCGAGATCCGCGCCAGAAGTTTCAGTTTTCCGCTGTTCACCTGCTGTACAACCCGGTCCGAAAAAGACCAGTCCAGGTGTCCCTTTCCCGCTCCCTCTATGTTCTCCCACGCAAAAGTCTGCTTGACCCAATGAAAGCCGCCCTCGCGAATCAGGTTCAGGTCCCGTTCAGCCACCTCCGGCCGCCACCATAGAAATGCCTGCGTACCGAAATCCGGGCTCTCCATCGTCGCCGGCAGAAACCCGCCTTCTCCTACCTCTTCCGCTTGCGGCGACTGCGTGTCTGCCTGCTCCTCCGTCGCCGTCGGTGTAGCCGTCTCCTCCGGCTCCGGCGTGAACGTCGGCGGCTCGCTGGTCGCAGTGGCAGTTGGCGGTACCGGCGTATCCGTCGGCGCCTGGCTCGTCTCACCCATCGGCGTTGACGTCTTGGTCGGTGTCGTGGTCGGCTCCTCGTCAGACCGCCCGCAGGCGGCCAAAGAAACGAACGTGAGCAGGAGAATCCCGATAAGCAAGCGGCGTCGCAAGGTCATTGTCAATCCCTTAGTAAGGATAGCATCGTAGTACTCCCGATTTCGGTTGCTTTTCGGCAGCAGGAACGGCTCTTCTTGAGCGTACGGCCTCCGGGCCAGCAGCCGATTATCCCGAGGAACGCAGGCACGCGCAAATCAAATAGCACCAGACCGATGAGTCCGCTGCCATCACAACGATCTACGCTGGGGGAGGCCTTCCTATTCTA
>VYDA01000230.1 GCA_009843665.1 Caldilineaceae bacterium SB0675_bin_29
CCTGGAGACCATCCTTTTCTCTTTTGGCCCCCGCGCTGCTGGCTCTGGCCCCCTTGTCCAAACTCATCCCTGTATTTCTTACCCCGATATTTTGGTGGCGGTGGAACTGCGGCAGCCGTCTGCTATACGTCTATCTGACGATAGGGATGCTGGTGTCGCCGGCACTGCGGGCCGGCTGGGGTCTGACAGGAGAGTTGGACGGAAGGGGTCTTTTCGGGGCCCTACGTATCTACAACGCTCAATGGAATTTCAATAGCGGGCTCTTCCGCTGGCTGGAAAAATGGCTCCAAAGCATGGGTATAGCCGACTCGATGGCCCAAGCCCAGGAAATCTCCTATTTCCTGATGTTCCTGCTGCTATTCGAGGTGTGGCGACAGTTCCGCTACTTCAAGACCGATCTGAGAGCGGCCCTTCGTTGGTTGGCAGTCCCTCTGGGCGGCTACCTGTTGTTGGCAACGACCGTTCATCCCTGGTATCTTCTGGCTCTTATGCCCTTCCTTCCCATACTGGCGCCGGGCGACGACGAGCCGAAGAGACTCTGGCTCTGGCCACTTCCCTGGCTCTGGCTCAGCGGATTCGTAGCACTCTCCTATGTAACCTACATCGACCCTGAAAACCTGCTTGACCTGGATTGGGTGCGGCTGGTTGAGTGGCTGCCAACGCTGTTTCTCTTGGGGATTGCCTTATTCTGGGGCCTTCGGAAGCAGCGCCGTCTGCGCCCACTGCCCTCGTAAACGACATCACAACCCCGTAAGGGCAAGCCTTGTGGGTGCCCTTTTGGTAGCCACACGGCCGTGGAGGCCTCGCGAAACAAATTGTCCCTCGTGAAATGACAACACTGTGGGCCTGCAACTTCCAGGTCAGACAATCGTCAAAGAGTCCAATTACCTACCAGAAAAAAGGATAATCTGAAGTCCCTCAAAGTCGGTTATCTCGGACTCCCCAAATATCCTGCCCAGCTCGCGGGGAATGATGCCCCTGGGGTCGGAGTACCAGTTGTGGGAATATACAAGCCATACCCGGTCTCGACCTTCGAGAATCTCCTGGATCCGGGGAATGTCTGCCTCCTCCATCGTCGGTTCTAGCTCCCCGCGGTCAAACAGGTCCACCGGCAACCCTTTCAGGATCGTGTCGAGCTCGTATCGTTCGTAGTAGTACTCAAATGGAATTTGTACCCAAGTGGCATTGAAGACGATCATCTCTCCTGGACCCACGCGTTCCGCAATATGAGACGCCGCCTCATCCCAAGCCTCTTTCTGAAACCAAAAAAAGTACCCGTTCAGGGAAAGACTGCTGAGCCCCAGAATAGCCGCAAGGATCAACAGCATCGCACCCAGTCTCAAGGCTGACACGAGTCCGGCCAAGTTAGGCCTCCGGCGGAGGGCGAGAATGCCCAACACGCCGCGTCTTAGAGGGCCGCCAATGACACGAATTCCGGCGGATACAAGAACAAAATAGGGCAGCGTAGTCCAAATAAGTGGCCGTTCCGCATAGATCGGACTGCGCACACTTACAAGCAACGCCACAACGTGAGGAACGAGAAAGAGAGACAAGACCAGAAGTGCAGCTCTGTCACGATCAAGCGACACTGTTCTCCCATGGCTCAACTCCCGACCGTCTGCCTGACCCTCAGACCTATTCCGTCGCCATTCACGCGAAGGCGAATTCAACCCGAACAGCAGCCCAGACAACCCCAGTACAGCCAGAAACGAATAACCCCACATCAGGACGGGACGCACCGGCAAGTCCGATGGAAGAAAGGCGAAATGAAAGTTACGAAAAGTATCCAGCACAAGGTTTGGCCAGGGAGGAGGCAACCAGAATCCCGATCCCACGTCGAGCACTTGAATGATGAATGGCACCGACCAGGGCAGCCACAGCTGGACCGCCAAGCCTTGAAACCTGCCCCAGTTCTTC
Source organism: Caldilineaceae bacterium SB0675_bin_29 (assembly GCA_009843665.1). Lineage (GTDB taxonomy): Bacteria > Chloroflexota > Anaerolineae > Caldilineales > Caldilineaceae > Bin5. The sequence goes on from VYDA01000230.1 coordinate 1,918, forward strand.
CAGAAGGCTTCGACGCTGGCGTAGTTAGGTGACTGCCTTTCCTCACTGCCCTGCCCCGACACCCCCGCACCAGGACTGCTATCCGGCGATCCGTCGTCATCGCCTGCACCCGCCTTCCCGCCCTCCTGTCCCCACTTCTCGGCTCCTCCTACTCCGGTGGGAAAGAGCAGGTAGATTAGCACTGCCGCCCCGTTCAGCGCGACCGGCAGATAGACGGCCGCCGTATTGTGGGTCAGCATTACAAGTGCTTGCGATACAGCGAGCCCGACCCAGTCTCTCCCCTGCGCAACTCGGGCTGTCATCAACCTCGCCAGAAAGTAGATCACGCATGCCACTTCTAGCGTAAGCAGCGCATACATGCGCGTTTCCTGCGCAAACTGCACGTGGAAAGGTGAAACTGCCAGAATGAATACGGCGATACCTGCCGTTGCTGGATCAAGTAGACGCCGGCATCCCGCATAGAAAACAGGAATAGTCAGCACCGACGCTAGAGCCGACAGTGTCCGCACTGCGCCTTCCAGCGATCCGAACAGTCCTATCCATAAGTGCAGCAAGCTGTAATAGAGTGGTGGATGCTGGTCCACCTCTATGAGCCAGCGCCAGCCCTCCCACAGATCTTGGCGCGCAATCCACAAGCTGAAGGACTCATCCAGCCATATGCTTTTCTCTCCGATCAGGTAGAATCGCAGAATGCCGGCAACCAGGGTGATCCCTAGGACATACAGCAGTTGGACGGGCTCACGTAGAATGCCGGTCAGTATGGTTGATCCAAGTCTAGAGGTCATCTTCCCCATTATGGCATCTGCTTCGCCTGGTATCAACTACCTGAAGCCCCGCCATCAGCGTGCATCCCAAAATGGGGACGAACTCAAGTTCACTGATGTCGGCAGACCAACCAAAGCCGCTACGCGTTCAACTCTTAGGCAAAAGAAACAGTGTCTCTCTCCTCACTCCTCACTCCTCTCCCCTCTCTCCTCG
>VYDA01000421.1:0-405 GCA_009843665.1 Caldilineaceae bacterium SB0675_bin_29
ATCACACTCTCGATCGCCTCTTGCAGGTCTATCGCCTTGGGAAATGAGAGCAATAGCGCCAGCAGGTAGACGGTAAACAGAGTCGGCAGCACGCCCGAGTTGAGGCGAAGTCGGTCCTTTCGCACGCCCTCAACAAACCACAGCAGCACTGCGGCCCCCAGCATCAGGTCTGCCAGGCTGACCGGACCTCGTTTGAGCGCGCTGGCAAACGGGAGCACGATGGCAAGACCGGGCCATGCTAGGTGCGGGAAACACAACAGCAACAGGCCCCCCCCGCCGGCCGCAACCGCAGCGGCTGACCAAAACAAGGGGAGTTCCGCCAGCAGCCAGGCTAAACCTGCAAGCCCGACAACCGCAGCAGCTTTGCGAACCTGCCGGGCGAATGGGTACGGCAGACCATTTGGG
>VYDA01000421.1:415-2888 GCA_009843665.1 Caldilineaceae bacterium SB0675_bin_29
GAGGCAGCCGAACTGTCCGACCCCAACTCATCCCACCGCTCCCCTTTCCTGGTCTCCGCAATTTTCTTCTCGCTGACTACCAGCGAGAACTGGGGAATTTCAACCTTCGCATAAATGAAAATTCCCGGACACATGATGTCCGGGAACCGAGGCGGAGAGGGAGGGATTTGAACCCTCGAGGGCGTGACCCCTACGCGTTTTCGAGACGCGCGCACTCGGCCAGACTATGCGACCTCTCCAATTTGTGCTCATGCCGGGCATGACCAGCATGAGGGATACTAGCACATTCGTAAACCTCTGTACAATTCTCCAGCGAATCGGCCCCCTGGGACCGTTACGCGACCGCCTCTTGCGCAGCGTGCGCTTGCCTGCAATCAGAGCAGCGCATCTGCCAGCTGAGTGAAGTCGTCCACAGTCAGTGCAGGCTGAAACGGCGAGTCTTCGACCGGCATCTTGTATCGGTCCACGTAGACCGCTTGGAATCCGCAAGCCCGCGCACCGACACAGTCAAAGGCATTCGCCGAGACCATCAGACACTGGTTGACCTCCAGGTCGAGCAGATGGGCCGCCCGCCGGTACACGCCTGGATGTGGTTTGAACGCGCCGTTGCCGGTTGCAGAGATGACATCATCAAATGGGAACCGAACACGATTCTCGACCAGATGATCCAGATAACGGGGGTCCCCATTTGAGAGTACGACCAGCCGGTAGCGTTCGTGGAGCCGCTCCAGCGCGGGAACCACCTCCGGAAAGGGCAAGAGCCCCTGCCATGCCGACATCAACTCCTTGATGCGTTGCTCCGTGGGCTCCAAACTGTTCAACCGAAACACATAATGCAGCGCTCGCCGTACAGTCTCAAGATAGCCGGCGTGGCCCACCATCATAATCGTGTCCTGGTACTGCTCCAGCCGCTGACGCGCCCTCCATTGATCCCAGAACGATTCCGGCGACCTGGAAGGCGCCTCCCTCTCAAGAAGCTCAGCAATTGCTGGCTTCAGGCTTCCACCCAGATCCAGGACTGTTCCAAACAGGTCGAACGTGAGCGCAGTGGCATTCATTTCTTTAAAATCTCTTCCAAGGGCTTAGGAGACCATCGTCTCAGCAACCGGGGGTAGCAGTGTTCCGTCCTCGGAGAACTGAATATTCCGCACTTCCCCAATTTCGGTCAGAGATGGGTTGTTACCGGCCTCTCCCAAAAGTGCCGGCGAAAGCCACAACGTGTCCAATTCAAGCGTGTTCTGAATCCAGACGACGCGCGCCGACTCGGCATCCTTGCCCATCAACCCGGGCTCGATGACCTCCCTGTCCGACGGCAGTACGGCGGGCTGCTTCGCCGCCGCGAAGCTGCCGGCGGTCAGACAATTCGTATAGGTAGCATGCCAGTCGATCTTGGCCCGCAGCCTTTCCGGAATGAGGTCGGCCAGGCCGACACCTGAGGCATTGCCGTGACTGCCAGCCGTAAGATCCAGGACCGCCAGAACGCGAAAATCCGGCTCTCTCGGACCGCCGTTTCGGCGCCACATCCCGATGATGTTAGTATCCATGCCTGTTCCGCTGATGTTCTTGCCCATCTCCTGCACAATCAGCAGGTCAAGTTCGTCAAAGGGGATGGACGGCTGCAGCGCCTTCGCCTTCCGTAAAAGCTTAGGCTCCTCTTCGAAAATCCTTTCACCCGCCAGGACCGCAATCTCCGCAGGCTCGTGACGCCCGTTTTCCACGATTGCAACGCCTGCCGCGACAGGCATTTCCCGCAAAATGACCTGCGCTGCCCTCGGGATCGCCGTTGCCGCGTCGTGTGCATGGAGCGTCGCCGCCCCCTTCTTCTTCCCCAAACCAATCGTCATGATCTTGCACAGCCCGCTTTCGTGGTCTGCGCGAAAAGCGGTGTGCGCCTTGACGCGGTTGACAGGGATCACCGCATCGGCCTCTGCCGCATGTCGGTCCCAGTAGATCGGCATGCCATCCACTTCGCCGATCTGCTTTACTTCCAGGCTGCTGTGAATGGGAACGCCCAGTTCTGCCATTCCGTATCCCACCAGGACGGCATGCTGGCCCTCCGCCGTTCCGCCGCCATGACTTCCCATTGCTGGAATGAGAAACGGCTCCACCTCCAGGGCTTGCAATGTCTCAACTACCGCCCGCACCACTTCCCCGTAACGAGAAATTCCCCGGCTTCCTACGGCCACGGCCACACGCATTCCAGGCCGCACACGCGCCGACAGCGCAACCGCGTTAAGACCATTCCATACGGCAGCAGACACATTCTCCACCTGCCGATCGGAGACCGACTGCCGCACCGGCGCTAGCTGAATCATTGATTCCTCCTTGGGGCCACTTGATTAGTTTCCCACCTGTCCCTTCAACCAGGCCTCGATGAACTGGTCCAGATCACCGTCCAGGACCGTCTGCGGCGAAGCGGGCTCCACATTGGTCCGCAAGTCCTTCACCATCTGATAAGGGTGTAGGACGTAGG
>VYDA01000462.1:0-508 GCA_009843665.1 Caldilineaceae bacterium SB0675_bin_29
GACTAAGACGGGGTCTCCATAGTACTCCCCACTGACATGGTCAAGTTCTGCGTGCCTTATATCCTCTGCCTGCCCCAGCTTGCTCGTCCAGGCGCCATCGGCCAATTGCCTGGCGGCATGGGTAGGAAAGTCATTGGAGTCGGCGAAAATCGCCACCTTCTCCAGTCCCTCTTCCCAGGTGGCATCCTGGCAGATTTCGAATCCAAGGCTGAAGAATGCTTCCGCGTAGGCCCTGACCGTATACTCTCTTCTTGCTTCTTTGGGCCAGTAGTACAGATCTTCGGCGTCCGGCTCCCACCAACGGGAGTCATCCCCTGCCGCCCATGCGATGCAGTTGTATTGCCGCTCAGCCTCGCTGGTGACACTGTAACTGGCGCCCCTGAGCCCGGGGAACAAGCACTCAAGGTCTACCACCGCAGGCCCTTGTCTCTTGCCCAGCCCAACCAGTCCTGCGCCATTTCTGAGATTATCCCTTTATGTTCCGGAAGGACGGGATTCTCCAGGCATA
>VYDA01000462.1:518-2883 GCA_009843665.1 Caldilineaceae bacterium SB0675_bin_29
CAGCGCCAGGAACCAGTGACCGGGACTTTCCTCCAGTTCCTTCAAAATCAGAGGCAGCGCCCGCGGTCCCATTCCAATGATCTGGAGGTAGGCCGGATGCTGTGAAAACTCCCGTATGGAAGAAAGATGGGCGCATTCTCTCTCCAGAGTGTCTATGAGAAGCCGGAACTCTTCGCCGGTAACTTCCCCATAGTCAAACGTGGCGGCTTCGGTGACTGAAGTGGAGAGCCCTGCAATTAGTCCAGCCTGAAGAAGGTCCCAAACCGGCTGACCGAGATCTTTTGTCTCGGGGGAGACAAAAATGTCAACCGAAAGTTGATCCTCCAGGAGTGATACGTTTGTCACGTCCGTTCCTCCACGCCTAACATGTCGCGAAGCTGGTCGGTCATGCTACCTTCGAACGCCATGACTACATTGCCGTGAGCAGCCTTCACTTCCTTCTCCAGCTTTGCCTCGTTCGGTTCCAACGGCCTCGAGATTCTGTCGTAGAGATCAAGCATGAATACCTGTGTTTCCCCGGCAAGCTGCGTACTATCTGCGGGGCCGAATGTGATCAACACCGTATGTCCAAGCTCTGCCTGGGGCACCTCTACTCTGACGAGAAAGGCGCCGTGCCTGTTTCCCAGGGTCGGCGGGAGATTGGGATAGATCGTAAAGTAATCCTCCATAGCGATTATCGCCCCGGGAATTTCTATGCGGTTGATATATCGCAGTCCTATTCGAACGATCTTCTCGGGAAGGGCTACCTCATTGTATACGTTCAGCGTCTCGTATATGACCGGCTCCCAGTCCTCAAAGTGACGGTATGGGAGCAATTGGTTGACCACGACAAGGTTTTCGGCGACCTGAATCATGAGGCTGCCGTCCTCGGTAAGGAACTGCATCCATGGCGGCAACCTCTGAACGCCTGCCGATGACGTTTCGGGCCCCATCGTGATCTTGGCTTCCTGAATTTCCCTCCGTTGCTTTCTGGGAAATCTTGATCTGACTCTTTCGTAGAACGCCCCGGGCACAGTGTCATCCCAGGACGATTCGGCGAAGTAGATTTCGCAAAGCGCTTCGACTACAGGGGGATTTCGGTAGCTACGCTTGGGGATTTCTCCCTGCCGATGGTTACCGGATATCTGTCCTGGTTCTGAATCGGTGTTCACTGTCTCGCCTCCAAAAAGGACGTGGGCTCAATTGCAGAAGGACGAAAGTCTCTGTCCCAAACAGATGCGTACCCACTCACAGGCACACTCCAGCCTTACAATCTTACGACGACAGCGCAGATTCCTTTGTTCACTGGAAGCCGGGTTCGTTTGAGGGCCTGGCGCGCAGAGGTTTTTCCAGAGTATACCACTTTAATCCGTTTAGAATGGAACGGGCGCTCTGTCGTTTCTATGTGCTTTTGGCGAGCCGAGAGTACTGTTCATGCCGCGAACTGATTCAGGGAAACGTAGTCCTTGATGTACTCGGGTACAAGGAGGCGGTACTTATTCGGCACGCGTGCGTAGTCGTCCAGGGAAAGGGAGGCGTTGGTTGCGAGTTGGGTGAGCCTGCGGCTGGCGACGATCTGCCGGACTTCCTCGCTGGTGGCGTAAGCCTTGAAGTAGGCCTTTATTGATGGTATGGCAATCGCTTCCTTTTCCTCTTCGGGCTGATTGCCGGTCACGAACTTGGCGAATTCCTCCTCCAGCAGCTCATCTTTGGATTTGAAACGGGGTATGATTTCGAAGATCTTTTCAAGGATTTCCCGCAGCGTCAGCCGCCGGTCCACGGCCGCGGCCTTGCGCAGTTTCGCCAGCGTATAGAACTCCTCCGGCTTTTCCATGACCTCGCGATTCACATAGTCGATGACGCGGTCCCACTGGCCCGCCTCCACCGCCTCGGCAATCGTCCCGTCCGCCCGCACCGTATCCGCGAATTTTTCGAACAACATGCGGTCGATCTTCATTCCCTGCGGCCCGATCGTTTCTTCGCGCAGCGTCAAAAGATCGTCCCTGCCCAGGTATTCGAAAGCGCCGAGCTGGACGACCGGTCCGACCGGCCCGTTCCCATCCGGGTCGCCGTCTGCGGTGATGGCCGGCAACTTGAGTTTTTCGTCATAGTTGAACTCAGTTTCAAAGTATTCGCAGTTGCCGAAAAAGTCGAAGAGCTTGAACTTTGTCTTCTCGGGCCGGGCTATCTCCTCCTCCAGACGCTCGTCGCGCAGCTGGTCCAGAAAGCTGTGCCGGCGCGTGCCCCGCCCCTTGATCTGAACGAAGTCGGTCGGCGAGAAGACGGGGCGGAACAGCCCCAGGTTCAGGATATCGGTGCAGTCGTAGCCCGTGGTCATCATGCCGACGGTGACGCAGACGCGAGCCTTGCTGGTGCGGTATTCGGG
>VYDA01000045.1 GCA_009843665.1 Caldilineaceae bacterium SB0675_bin_29
CTCAACCGCGGACCTTGGCCCTCCGGCCTCTGGTTCTACATCACCGGCTCCCATCCCAAACACGGCGGCTTGGCCGTGGTCGAAGACTCCCATGTCGAAGGCTGGGAAGGGCCCGAGGGCTTCCAGCTCACCCCCGACCAGCGCTCCTTCCACCGCATCGGCACCGAACCAAAGGGCTATGTGGGCTTCGACTTTCCCGGCATGGTGCCTCTCTTCACCGACCCGGGAGACGAAATAATCTTCGCCTCCCGCACCTATCACTCAGCCTTCCCCAACCGCATCGACCGCGTTCGCCTCTCCTGTGGCATCGGGCTACGACCGCGCGACTACCCCGTTAACGCCCCTTGGCCGCTGTCAGAGGACGCCAGGGCCTTCATGAAAGCCTTTCCGGATCACCTCCAGCCCCTCGTCAAGGACTATGTTGGTATCGATACTGAATGGAGTGGCGATGACGCCATGATGGGGTAGAAGCTGAGATTGCTGCTTCCGTTCGCCTCTACGTAGGTCTGATGCGAGCACATTTTTCTACTCTCTTGACGGGCAGGTTCCTCAACAAAAGAGGATTTCCAAACAAAATGGCGGCTGGCCGAATGCCAGCCGCCTTGTCACCCTCAGCTCCACCACTGCTTACGCAGAAATCTTCTCCATCCTCACCGAAGCCACCCGCCTCCCGTCCAGTTCAAACTCTGCACCCGAACCGGCCCTGCGAAATCCCAGCGACTCAAACCAGAACTGTTTCTCTTCATCCTCAACCGAGACGACGGCATAGCACCCGCCCTCGCCCAGTTCCTGAGACCTGCCCACCGCCGCCTGCACAAGCCTTTCCCAGACTTCCCCAAAGCGGCCGTGCGCAAACGCGTCAATCTGGAACGCACCCCCCTCATCCCTGCGCGCCGTCGACAGCCCCACCACCTTCCCCTCCGCTGTCCTTGCCGCGTACCAGGCGCCGCCTTGCATCCGCATCCGGTCATAGCGTACATACAGTCCCATGCACGAATTCTGCGTGGCATAGCGGGTTGAGCACACTTGTGTATTCGCGTCCAGCACTTGCCAGTCATGCGGGCAAAGGATCAGCGGGATCATCGGAATACGGTCCGCCGGCGACGCTTCCACCACCTTTGCTCCCTCACCCGAAAAGTAATCCACCAGGAAAGCCTCAGGAGATTCCCCACTGAGGATATTCGCCATCACATTGGCTCCGGCCAGCTTGCGCCACCCAAGCCGGTGATAGACCCGCGCCGCCGCCGGGTTGACCGTGCCCAGGAAAAACGCCTCACCGCCTGCCGCACGAAAGTCCTCCACGGCCCAGCTGCACAGTTCGGTCGCTAAGCCCCTGCCCCGAAACTGCGGGTCCGTGGCCACTTCACTGAATCCTGCCAGACTCGGCACCACTTTCGACTGCATCGTGAAGCACGTGCTTGCCAGCCGTCCTTCTTCCCTTCGCAAATAGAGAGTGCCCCCGCTATAGGCATCTTCAGCGCCAAGAAAGACTTCACGCGCAATGTCAGGCAATACCTCCCCAAAAATCGATGCCCAAAATGGGAAAAGCTCGTCAATCAGCTCTTCAGAGATCGGCACTTCGTATCGCATCCGTTTCAACTCCTCTTAGTACATCTCAACTGAAAGGATATCGAAGAAACCTGCTCGCGACTCATGTCAATCTTGTCCAAGAACCGACACGGAAATCCCGAACTACAAGAATGGCCCCAGGAGACGGTTGTGCTTCCACCCAGGGTTAGCCAGCCAAATATCGGCCTCACAAATCGCTCCCGCGCCGGATCGCATCCGCACCGAACCTCTTCCGCAGCCCCTTCACAGCCTCGTTCAGCTGGTCCTCTTTGGCCCGCGCCTCCGGGTCCGCCGCCATATCGAAAATGCTCATCTGCCTTACCGCCGGAACCAAACCGCTGCACCCAACACCAATCAACCGTACCGCCGCCCCCTCAGGCCGGTTCGACGCCAACAGGTCTAAAGAGATTCCGTAGATCTCCTCTTCGTCGTCAACGGGATGTGAGGGCGTAGTCTGCCGCGTCAGCGTGGTGAAGTCAGCCCAGCGCAATTTCAATATGACGGTGCGCGCCGCCAACCCGCTGCCCCGCAAGCGCGACCCTACCCGCCCTGCCTGATGCCGCAACGCCCTTCGCAGCGTCTCCGTATCCGCCACATCCTCCGCGAATGTCGTCTCCTGGCTGATAGACTTGGCCTCCCGTTCCGTGACAAGCGGCCGCTCATCAAGCCCCTGCGCCTGCCTGTACAGATCTCGGCCCAGCTTGCCCAACTGCCGCGCCAGCCCCTCCGCAGACCCCGCCAGCACATCACTGACCTTGTGAATGCCCATCTCAGCCAGCCGCTCCCGCGTGCGCGGACCGACCCCCCACAGCGCGTCCACCGGCAGCGGCGCCAGAAACTCAGCCTCCTTACCCGGCGCCACCACCTGGATCGCCCTGGGGTAATCGCCTGTCTGGACTCCCGCCTTCCCAACATCCGTGGCGATCTTTGCCACCAGCTTATTCGTTGCCACACCCAGCGAAGAGGGAAGTCCCAGCTGCTCCGCAACCTGCGCCTGCAACGTCTTCGCCAGAACCGAAGCGAACTCACGCCGCTCCGTCACCTCAAGAAACGCTTCGTCGATCGACAACTGCTCCACCAGAGGGGTCATACTGTGCAGTATCCCCATCACCCGCCCCGATACCTGTCCATACTCCCGCATATCCGGCGGCAGCACGCGCAGCTCCGGACACAACCGCACTGCCTGCGACATCCCCATCGCCGACCGTACGCCGAACTGTCGCGCCGCGTAGGAGCAGGATGCCACAACCCCCCGGCTCTCCGGCCGCCCGCCCACCGCAAACGCGACTCCCTTCAGCTCAGGGTGCCGC
>VYDA01000389.1:0-5860 GCA_009843665.1 Caldilineaceae bacterium SB0675_bin_29
CGGGGCAGGAGGAGTACCTGGCCCGCTTTCCGCTACCGGAAGCCGCCCGTCCGGAGCAGCTGGAGATCTCGTTGGTAGAAGGTCGTGCCTCCACCGGGCTGGCGGTGCAGGCGGTTACGCTCATCGACGAGCGCACCAATACGTTCGTACCGCTGCTTCCCAGCGACCGCGGCAGCTTTCGGCGCGTACACAGCGGCGACGTCAAGATCTACGAGCGGCTCGGAGGCAGTGGGCGGGCTCAACTGGTCGAGAGTGTGCGTCGAGTTTCATCGCTTGACGAGGCGGTAGCGGCACTGCGGGACATTGTTAAGGACGGCGCCGCTCAGGCGGCGGTCGTAGAGGCCGGCGCCGAGGTGGTGGCAGAGTGGGGGCTTGCTGATCTGGGCGGTGTGCCGGCAGGGAGAGGGGCGGTGTCGATCATCTCGTACGCGCCCGAGCGGGTCGTCATCGGCGTAAGCTCCGAACGGGCGGGATTTCTGGTATTGAAGGATGCCTATTATCCCGGCTGGCGGGCCGCGGTTAACGGCGAGGCGGTGGACGTCGTCCCGGCAAATGTTCTGTTTCGCGGGGTTCCGGTGCCGGCCGGCGAGAGCGAGGTCGTATTCTCATACATGCCGACTGCCTGGCTGACCGGCTTGGGGCTCAGCCTGGCGGGCGGGCTCTTGTGGTTGGTGCTGGCGTCGTTGACTTACATCGACGCGTGGAGGAGGAAACGCTAAATCTTTTGCTTCGCGGCGTATATCGCTGTAATGTATAATCGAAGAACGTGAAAGTCTTTTGCAGCGCTGAAAACGGAGGTTACGATTCCAGTAGTCCGTCCTTCTTCGCCTGACGAACGGACAACCGGAAACAAGTGAGTGCATTTCGGGCCCGAAACCGGACGTGATCAACGTATTCAATCGAATCGTCGTCGTTGTACTTTGGCTGGCGCTGCTGGCGGGCATTGTCTATACGGCGGTATTTCCAGACAGTACTTTTGGTGCGCTCGTGGGCAGTCTGTCGGTGGCCCAGGAGTTTTTGCGCGCGCAACAGCAGGCGAACAGCATGAATTACCTGATCGGCCAGGTGGCCGTGGGCTCCGTCGCGGTGCTCATCTTTGGCAGCCTGCTATGGTTGGAGCTATGGCCCCACCGCCAGCGCGGTGTACGCATGAAGACGGTGAAAGGCAGCTCGGTGGAGCTGGACACAGAGAGTATCGCCCGCCGCCTAAGCTGGCACCTGGACCAGCTTGCCGACGTGATTACGGTGTTTCCGGACGTGAAATCCCGCGGCAATGCGGTCGACATTCAGTTGGAGGTCGAGACCGCGCCCAATATCGACGTGCCGATGAAGACGGACGAGGTGGTGGAATCGACGCGGGATATTGTCGAAGAGGATATGGGTTTGCGGCTCGGCAAGTTGGACGTGCGTATGCGCCATCTGCCCTTTGAGGATGAGTGGGAAGCGTGAAGTTGAGCGCCATTCTGGAGAGCCTGCTGTTCGTGGCGGGGGACCCGGTTACGCCAGCGCAGCTAGCCCACGCGACAGGCTGCCCTGAAGTGGAGGTGACCAAAGCGCTGGCCGCCTTGCAGAAGGAGTATGAGGAGGAGAATCGAGGGCTGCGCCTGCAGCGCCGCGAAGGTCGCGTTCTGCTTGTAACAAACCCTTCCGCGTCCCAGGTCGTGGAGGATTTTCTCAATCTGGATTTGCGGGTGCAGTTCAGCGCACCAGCCCTTGAGACTCTGGCCATTATCGCCTATCTGCACCCGGTGACGCGAGCGCAGGTGGAGGCAGTGCGAGGCGTAGACTGTTCCGGGGTTCTGCGAAATTTGCTGCAGCAGGGCCTGGTGGAGGAGTTCGACCGTTTAGAAGGGCCCGGCCGGCCAATCCGCTACGCGATAACCGACCAGTTCATGCAGTATTTTGGGCTGACTAGTCTTGAGGAGTTGCCGCCCCTGGAGACCGATGGGGAGGCGATTTCTGCGGAGTTTGCGCAGGGGTAGAGACGTTTGCCACCTCGCCAGTAGACGTAACCCCTACCAGTCTGCACGGGCTGTTGCAGAATTGTCAGGCTTTTTCCCCGTTGGTTTCACCTTCCACGTTTCCCGTTAATCGTTGCGCAATCCAATCCGGCAGGCGCGTCATGCGGCCGTCGCCGTCGACGCAGGTGTGCCGCGTGCGGCCGTCGGCGTAGATGGCGCGGGTGTGCGGGTTGCGGATTTCGTAGACGAATTCGACCTGACGGCTGCGCAACGATTCCAGGCGGGTGATGACCTGGACGGCGTCGCCGAAGCGGATGGCTTCGCGGTAGCGACATTGCAGGTCCGTGACGGCGAAGTTGTAACCAGCGCCGGCGATCTCGGTATAGGGCATCCCTGCGGCCGCCATCCAGGCGACGCGCCCGGCCTCGAACCAGACGACGTATTCGCTGTGGTGGACGACGCCCATCTGATCGGTTTCGGCGAAACGGACGGTGATGTCTAGAGGTAAGGCGGCGTATTCAGGCTTGTCCATCGGCATCGGTCAGGGGATTATCGATCCTGTGTGGGTTGTCCCGGATCCAACGCTGGAAGGCCGAGCGTATAGACGTCAAGTCTCCCAAATCTTCGACACAGACCCGGAATAGTTCTGCCGAGCTGACCTCGTGGTAAACATGGACCATCCGGTTTCGGTAAGCGGCCATCTGCGCAAATCGCTTTTCTTCGCCTCTGTCAAGGACTTCCTTTTGCGCGAGTAGTGTTGCTATATCTCTGTAGGATCCTGCAGGAACGCCATACCCTTTGCCCAAAATGTGACGCCCGATATCAAATAGCGCTTCCAGAGCACGCCGCAAGCATGACTCGGCTGTATGGACGTTGCGGCTATCGGCAAAGAAGGCACCCCCGTCGTGCAGGGGCAACCGCGCGATCTCACCGATCAGATGATTCAGCTGGGATAGGCGCTCTACAATGACGCGTCGGGAAATATAGGTCGGAGTCACTTGGAAGTACCGAGAAGCAAGCGGGCGCGCTCTTCCTCAAGAAAAGCAAGATCGCCCTCTTGCCGCAGGATGTAAAGGTCGTAGTTGTCGGCCGCGTATTCGCTCTCGGCGTAGAGTCGTTCGCCGTGAACGACTTCGGCTGCCAAAAAGGGGTTGGCGCTGTCGAGATTTACCATATCGACGCGGTCGACTCCGAGCAGATCCTCCATAGCATGCCCCAGCGCAACCTCTGCCTTCCAGTTGAACTCGGTAGCCGGGAGCGGTTTCACGCCCAGGTCGACATCGGAGGGGCCGGGGGAGAGGACAGAATCCGGCTCGTCCAGCCATGCCAGCGTCTCCCTGGCGCGGCTGCCGAAACTGTAGAGGATGGCGACGCCGTGCTGCTGGCAGATTGCCTCCAGCGCGGCGCGTTTTTGGTTCGCGGCTGGCCCATCTGGCCGGCGCTGTTCGGGTTCAGTGGGCATGGGTCTCTACATATGTATTGCCTGGCCCTCAACGCCGTGGGCCGCTTCCATAACCACTTCGGCCAGGGTCGGGTGGGCGTGGACGTTGTGCGCGATCTCGGTGGGGGTGAGCTCCATCATCTGGGCCAGGGACAGTTCGGGCAGAAGTTCGGTTGCATTGGGGCCGACGATGTGGGCGCCGAGGATTTCGCCGTATCTCTGGTCGGCGACGATTTTGACGAAGCCGTTGCGCACGCCCTGGGCCTGTGCGGCGCCGTTGGGCATGAAAGGGAACTTGCCCACATTGACGGGATAGCCGGCCTCCTGCGCCTCGGTTTCGGTCATGCCGAGGCTGGCGACCTGGGGTACGCAGAAGGTGCAGCGGGGCATAAAGATGTAGCGCTCGGCAGGAATCGGCGTGGTAGTCTGGCCGGCGATGCTTTCGGCGGCGACGATTGCCTGGGCGCTGGCTACGTGCGCCAATGGCATCTTTCCGGTGCAGTCGCCGATCGCGTAGATGTTCTGGCGGCTGGTGCGCATATACTCGTCGATTTCGATGAAGCCGTCCTGGTTGAGGGCTACACCGGCGGTATCGAGACCGACGTCCTCGGTATTGGGTGAGATACCTATCGCCACCAGCACCTTCTCAACTTCCAGCGACTGGGCGCTACCGTCGCTCACGTCCTTTATCGTAACGTTAACCACCCCTTCACCCACTTCAAGGTCTTCGGTGCGGCTCGAGGTCAGCACCTTGATTCCCCGTTTCTGGAAGGCCCGCACAACCTCCTGCGCGACGTCGGCATCCTCCAGCGGCAGGGCCTGATCCAGCATTTCGACGATCGTCACCTGAGCGCCGTAGGTGGCGTAGATGTGGCTCAACTCCATGCCGATCGGCCCCGCGCCGACCACCAGCATGGATGCGGGGATCTCGTTCAGACGGATGGCATGACGATACTGTAGGATGCGTTCGCCGTCGGCTTCGACGCCGGGGAGGTCGCGGGCGCGGGCGCCGGTGGCGACCACGAAACTGGCGGCGGTCACGGTGCGCGGCTCGCCATCGGGTTTCAGGGGTCCGGCGTTTACCTGCAGGGTGTTGGCATCGGTGAAGCGGGCATGTCCTTCGATGACGTCGATTTTGTTCTTACGCATCAAGAAGCCAACGCCCTTGGTCTGGCGGTCAATGATCTGCAGTGAACGGTTGACAGCTGCGCCGTAGTCAACCTGCAAGTTGTCAAAGGTAAGGCCGAACTCCTGCGCATGCTGCAGTGTATCCAGGACTTCGGCGCTCTTGATGAGCGCCTTCTTGGGGATGCAACCCCAGTTCAGGCAGACGCCGCCAAGGTGTTCGCGTTCGACGAGGGCAGTTTTGAGATTCAGCTGTGCGGCGCGAATCGCGGCCACATAGCCGCCCGGGCCTGAGCCGATGACGATTAGGTCATAGTCGTAGTTGCTTGCCACAGATTCCTCCGCTAACTCCAGTGGCCGGCGAGCACCGGTCTCTGGATTGTACACAATCGTGATCCACAGTTGTCACGCGCCCCAATTTTCCAGTCGTTGCACCACATCTGCCAGGAAGCTGTCTGCCCCGAAGCCATCGAGGATGCGATGATCAAAGGCAAGGCTCAGGTAGGACATCGGGCGGATAGAGATGGTATCGTCGGCGCTGGGCAGAAGGGGATCGACGGGGGCGCCGTATGAGCTGCCGGCGCTGTTCACGACCGCGCGCTTGCTGATCTTGCCGACTCCCAGAATGGCGGCCTGGGGCTGATTGATGATGGGCGTGCCAAGAAGGCTGCCGCTCGTGCCGTGGTTGGTCAAGGTGAAGGTGCCGCCGCGCACATCGTCGGGCGACAGTTCGCCGCGGCGGGCCCTGTCTGCCAGATCGTTGACCGTACGCGCAAGGCCCTGCAGATTCAATTCATCGGCGTCCCGGACCACGGGCACAATGAGTCCGCCGGCCACAGCTGCGGCGATGCCCACGTGGATGCGCTGGCTCAGTGCCAGACCGGCGTCGGTCCAGCGGCTGTTCACCGTAGGATGTTCGCGCAGCGCGGCGGCGACGGCGGCTACGAAGTAGGGGGTGAAGGTCAGATTGACGCCCTTGCGCGCGAACGTCTCCTTTTGGGCCGCCCTGTGGCGCACAACGGCCGTCATATCGGCCTCAAAGATCGTTACGACATGGGGGCTTGTGCGCACGCTGCGGCTCATGTGTTCGGCAATCGCCCGCCGCAAGTTGGATAGGGGCTGGAGCAGTTCATCTTCGCCGGGCGCGGGCTGCGCTGCGGGCGGCTGTTGTTGACGCGTTTCGATGTAGGCCAACAGGTCCTTCTTGGTGACGCGACCCTGGCGCCCACTGCCCCGCACTTCATCCAGGTCGATGTTGTGTTCGGCGCTGAAGCGGGCGACTACATGCCAGACGAAGTCGCGCCCTTCCGGCTGCGCATCATAGGAGACGCCT
>VYDA01000389.1:5870-14847 GCA_009843665.1 Caldilineaceae bacterium SB0675_bin_29
AGGCAAAGACAGAGCCAACCTGAACCGATGTCCCCTCGGCGGCCAGGATCTTGAGCAGGACACCGGCGGCGGGCGCGGGCACTTCAGTGTCGATCTTGTCGGTGGTGATGTCGAGCAGGGGTTCCTGCCGCTGCACCGGATCCCCAGGCTGTTTGAGCCAGCGGGCGACGGTCCCTTCGAACACGGTTTCGCCCAGTTGGGGCATTTTCACTGGAGTCGGCATGGTTGGCGCTCCAACGGCAATTGCCAGTGACCGGCGGCTCGCGGCCGGTCACTGATCACGATTCGCTGCTCAAACCATAGGTTTTTTGCGCTGGACAAGCTGCACGGTCACCTGCCAGGGATCACGCAGGAAGCAGAGTTTGTCTCCCGAGGGGGTGTTGTTGATCTCGCCGTCGGGCGTAGCACCGGCCTGAATCAGACGTTCGCGTTCGCTTTCCATATCGTCTACGCTGAAGGCAAAGTGCAGGTTGAAGGGATTGATCTGGGCAAAGTCCAGGTGCTCCATTTCTTCATTGCTGTACAGTTCGACCATGCTGCCGTTGTTGTCGTAGACAAAATTCATGTATGGAGGAACATCGCCGGCGGAGACGATTTGCAGCCCCAGATGCTCCTTCCACCACTGTGCCTGCTCGCGGACGTTGGGTACGTTGATTGCGACGTGTTCAAGGTTCATTGTTGTGCTCCGTAAATGGATGTTTGATGGGAGTGAAATTGATTGAATTGAGTCGTCGATGCCTGGTATTTGGTAGCGGCCTGAATTACAAAGAGCCGGCAGACGGTGAGAGCTTTCGGTCCAGACGCGCCACGCAAGACGCAGTGCCACTTCGTCTTGTGAACTCAGTTGCAAACTGAATGCCGTCTCGCGATTGCGTGAGAAGGTCGTAGTGTCGAACGGGATTCAGATTCAGTTGTAGTTTACCACAGCCGACGTTTTCAGCAGCCAGTTCTGCCTTGCCAGTGAACAGTCGATTCGCCGCCTTGACGGGAAACAGTTGCGGGTCGCGTTGGTTGGAGGGCCTTACAGGGGGGATTCCCCGTACCAAGAAGGTCACTGCATTTATGCGCCGGCGATGCGTTCAAAACGGGTCGGTTCCCGCTCCATTTCAGCCTGCACAAAGCGCTGCAGCAGGTCTGATTTGACTTGGGCGAAGGCGGGATCATCCCAGCGGTTGCGGCGCTCCTCGGGATCTTCGTGGAGATCGAACAGTTCACCGTATGTGCAACCTCGATAGACGGTGAGCTTATAGCGCTGGTCCACGAGCGTACGCAGGTGCAGCGCGGTGGGCTGGTGACGGTTTTCGACGAGCACGTGGTCGCGTGCTTCGGCGACCGCGCCGGTCCAGACGTCCAACTGATCGGCGCCCTGCATCTGGCCGGGGATACCGATGCCGGCCGCGTGCAGGAAAGTGGGCGCCAGGTCGACCAGCGATTGGAGCGAATTGCTCACGGCGCCGGCGGGGACGCGGCCGGGCCAGCGCACGAGGAAGGGCAGGCGGATCAGGTCTTCGTAGTGGAAGGCGCCCTTGGCGGTCAGCCCGTGCTGGCCGAGAAAGTGGCCGTGGTCGGTACTGAAAACAACGAGCGTGTTGTCGGCAATGCCCAGATGATCCAACGTGTCCAGTATGCGGCCAATTTCGCGGTCCATCAGGCTGACCATTCCGTAGTAGACAGCCATGTTTTTGCGCATTGCGTCGGGTTCATGCAGGTGGCTGTTGAAGCCGTGATTGCCGAAGGGCGTCTCCTGCCAGGCGGAGAAGTCCGGATAACGCTGCTGGGTCTTGGCGAAGTGGGGCGGCATTGCATCGAGTTCGCCCGGCTCCAGGTGGCCCGGTTGCATGTCGTCGGGATCGTACATCGATGCCCAGGGTTCGGATACGAGGTAGGGCGGATGGGGATCGTGGAAGCTGCTCCAAAGGAAGAACGGTTTGCCGCCGGCGGCGCTGCGCTCGATGGCCGCGATCGTGCGTTCGGCGGTCCAGACGGAGTAATGGTACTCCTCCGGCAGGTCCCAGGCGTGTTCCCGCTTGGCCGCATTGGGGTCGGGCGGCCAGGACTGGAAGAAGTCCTGCCAGTTGGGGAGGCCGTTTTCCTCCATCCAGATTCCGTAGTGTTGACCGGCATGGGCTTCGTCGGCGTGGTTGCGCGCCACTTCGACGTGTTGAAAGCCGTACCAGGGTCCGTGGAACTCGCGCCAGAAGTCGAGATCGCGCAGGGTGGGTTGACACTCGAGAGAGGTCTGTTCCGGACGTGAGGCGAGCGGTTGAAAGTGGGCTTTGCCGATAAGAGTGGTGTCGTAGCCGTGCCGGTGCAGCAGGTCGCCTATGGTAGGCACGTCTTCGCCCAGTTTCACGCCGATGGTCCAGCAGCCGTGCCAAGCCGGGTACTGGCCGGTAATGATCGATGAGCGGGAGGGGGAGCAGACGGGATTGCTGCAGTAGGCGCGGTCGAAGCGGGCGCCTTCGCGGGCGAGCCGGTCCAGGGCGGGCGTCCGGATGCGCGGATTGGTCACGCCGAGGGTTGAGAAGTGCTGCTGGTCGCTCGTGATCAGTAGGATATTCGGATACGCTTCTTCTTTGCTATTGGAACTCGTTTGGAGTGGAGTAGACACGTGCAGCCGCCTCAGAATCGACCATCGTCTTTTGCTGGGAATCCTATCATAGGCAGCATGTGCGCGCTAGTTAATGAGCACGTGCGGACGTCCTGGATTGGGGGAGCAGGTTCTGTTGATATTCGATAGTCGGTGGCTGCGTGAACAGTTCTGAAAGTCGCAGCGCTCCGGTCCGCGAAACAGTTCCGGGGCGTACCACCGTGTTATACTGATACCGGCGGACCCCAGTGGCCGGCGGCTACGAGACTTTTAGCACTGTTTGGGCCGGTCTGCCAGATTTCCATTGACAGAACCGTATAGGAAGAGGAGAAGATGACTCAGACCATTTTGGAGAGCGTGCATAGCCACTGGCAGGACCTGCGCGGACGCACCTATGATCTGATGGATGTACTGGCCGATGCCGATCTGAATGCCCGGCTGCCCTTTCCCGAATCCCAAAACATTCTCTATCAGTTCTACTGTATGTTGGGCACTCAGGAAAGCTGGCCGCCCGTGCTGCTGGAAGGAGGGATGCAGGGCTGGGATTGCAGTCTGCAACCTGCGCCTGCCGGCGAATTGCTTCCGGTTGAACGGGTGCGCCAGGGAATGGAGGCGGCAGACGCGGCCTTGATGGCGACTTTCGAGAAGGTGGACTGGCTGCAGGTATTTGAGAATGGCTCGACACCGCTGGCGGGTTACTACAGACTGGTTGAGCATGAGGCCCATCATCACGGCCAGTTGATCAACTTAATCTACGCCAACAATCTCCCCATTCCCGAGAGTTGGGCGGATTCGTGGGCGCTTACGCGCGACGAATAGAGTTTTTCGGAGCGGTGCCGCTGCGGGTATACAGGGCCCCCTTTGCCGGCGCTGGTAGTCCGGTCAGGTGATAATAGTGCACACAAAAAGAGCGGCAGTCTCACGTGGAAACTGCCGCTCTTATCCATTGTAGGCAGCCGTTCTGTGGCACTGCCTTAGAGTTACATGCTAACAGCGGGCGATAGAGATCCGTTACTGAAATAATAGGAACGAGACTGAGGCCCAAGTGGCGCCCTCCACCCCTGTTCCGACCAGCAGCGCCCACTGGCCATCCTCACTGTAGCCGAGAGTATCGTAGGTTTCGTCGTCGGGAACGTAGCCGACAATCGGGGCCTCCAAAGAGGGCTCGCCGCGCAAGCGCAAGCGGCCGCCCTGGCCGGTTTCGATGGTGGCCCGTCCCATCTGCACTCTCAACTCTATGTCCCGCAGTTCCACCAGCGAGGCTGCAATCCAGACCGGGTCCTCGATACCGGGGAAGAAGATCGCGACCCAGTGTTCATCGGAGCTGAACCCGGCCACAGGGTAGGCTTCACCGACGGCGACGCCCGCCAAGACCTCGGCGATGGTTTCCGGTTTGCTGCGCACGCGCAGGGCACGGGTGGTGACAATTGCAAGGTGTCTGGTTACATCACCAACCTTCAAGAGAGGCTCGTCGGTCGGCGTGGTGACGGGCACAGCCTCCTCTGTGTCCGCCTGTTCGTCGGAGATGGACATTTCGGAGATCGTTACCGTAAAGGCCGGGCTTATGGGCGCGCCGTTTTTCAGCACCGGCATATCGGTGCCGGGAAACTCAAAGACGTCGAAGACGCCGCCATCTGTATGGAGCATGGCATAGAGAGTCTCGGTGGCGGCATCGACATCTATATCTACGGCCAAGTCGGTCGTGACCCCGGGCTCCAGGTGGGCCTGCCCGATGATCGGTCCGAATGAGCCGGCATCGTCGGCATGAATGACGACCCAGCCTTCCACTGGGACGACGGCTTCGGCAACCGTAATCTGACCCTTGATCACTTCCTGAGCGTGGACTGTGACGCTCGGTTCCAGATCGGCGACCGCCATTGCTTCATCGTCGGTTTTCTCCTTATCGGCGGCCATCTCGCCGTCGTCGGCCTGCTCTTCGGCCACGGCATCTTCCGCGGCATCTTCCGGTTCAGCATCCATCTGTCCGTCTTCAGGAACAGACAGGTCGGCGGCATTTCCGTCCAAGGTTACATCTTCGGCCCAGATCCAGCCGATTGTGCCGACGTCCGGCACCTCCACTTTCAGCCAGCTGCCGTCTTCTGTCCGCCCGATCACGGTGATGACGTCATCCTTGAGCAGGCCGGCGATAATTGGCGTCTCTGCACTGGCAGCCTGGCGGACGCGCAGCGCGTTGACATGCACGGTTGCCGTCAGGGTCACCGGTTCCGGCTCGGCCGGTTCTGTGGCTTCTGCCACAGGAAGGGGCGCGGCAGGTGTCAGGATCTGCGTGATGTCTCTTTGAAAGGGATAGCAGCTGCTAATCAAGAGGGGCAGAATGACCAGTGCCCAGAACGACAGGACGCGAAAGCGAATCGGCATGGTTCCTCCCAAGCTGGCGATTGCCCGCCACCCGCTGCAGTGGGCGGGGACTCGGGGGCGGAGTCGGGAACAGGCGCAACGCCAACGGTAGAGGGGTTGCGCGTGCGTGTTGAACTTGAACCGCGCGCTTCGAGATGGCGGCGGATTCAATAATTATGGCACGGCGAAAATATGGCTGTCAAATGATTTCGGGCCTTCTCCCTATCCGAAAACATACCGAATTGGGGATGATTGCGCGGCGGGATTGCTACGCAGGCGGCCATCTTTCCGGGTGGAATTCCAAGGACTGCGCTAGCACAACGTATTCCGTTGCCTTCGCAGAATTGCTCTGACCGATCTTGGGCAAGAAGGACAGTCGGAAATCCTGAGCAGCATTTGGAACGAGCCAGCTTGATATTAGCTCTTCTGTCAATAAAATATCATTTGACAGGCAGAAATCGGTTAACTATACTGACCGTGTCCGCATCAGTAGACACAATTGCAACATCTAAGTTCTGTTTATCGCTGCAGAGATTTGTGAAGAGGGTCTGTCCATCGTTGACGGACCTGTTGATCACAGAATGGTGAAGAGCAGTAACTGGCGCCCTTTGCCATCTCACTCCCAGACACTTGTATTCTGGGAGGCAGATGCCGATTCCTGGCCAGAAACAGCTAATTCACATCATGAACAGCAGTCAGTTCGGTCGAAGGGGCAACATCCACTTTACATTACGATAACTGAGCGCCGACACACGATTTTAGCCGGGAACCGCCATTTGCACATTTTCTTCCGGTCTGAGAAAGGAGGGTTACGAAGCTGGGCAGTGGTCCATGTACAGACCGTGGACGCGTCAACCGCTTGGACCGCCGAATGTGCAGGATAAAGCCCTCGTGAAGGCGTAGAAAGAACGATTGCATGATCTGTCGATGTCGGACCCGGCGCGCCGGAGCGGGGTGGAGAGTTTAGTTCAGCGATATCCATTGTAAAAAGGAGAGGAGCCATGATGTTGGTGAAACGAATTCGGGTCATTGGCATTTTGCTGGCGCTTGCGCTCTTGGCGTCGGCATGCGTCGCCGCTCCGGCCGCAGAAACAGGCCAGGACATGGCGGCTGACGAAGCGATGGATAGCGGTGATTCGGGGGCCCTGACAGGCAAGCTCACGTTGAACCCTGGATCCTATTACCCTTCCGAAAGTATGGAGTGGAGTGAAACCAACCCGAATCCGCATAATATGATACTGACCTTGATCGACGAATATCAGGCGTTGCATCCAGGTGTGGAGATCGAGTTGGTTCAGCCCCCTCCCGGCGATGTCAGCAGTCGAGAGTACATTGTCACAAACATGACTGCCGGCACGATTCCCCACGTAGTCTACACGCTGACCCGGGACCAAGTCGAGGAGATTGGGAAGAACTGGTGGGTCAACTTAGATTCCTATCTGGAGCAGCCGAACCATTACGTTGAGGCGGGCCAGCCTGGCAGCGAGAGGTGGTTGGATCTCTTCTACGAGGTGCCTTTCCAGGCGAACCGCATTTTGGGTTCACATTACACGCTCAACTACTCGATTGTGACTTCGATGATGTTCTACAACAAGGACATTTTTGAGGAAGTCGGGGTCGAGGTTCCGACTACGTTAGCGGAGTTGCTCGATGTCTTTCAGGCGTTGCAGGATGCCGGCTACACTCCCTATGGAGGCATCGGTTCCTGGTTTATGTATGAGACGCTTGGGCAGTTGGGCGGCAGCATCATGGCGGAGTTGACCCCTCAGGTAAATCCTGACGGTGGTCCGGCCAACTTTGAGGAGGTAGCCTGCGCTATCGACAGAGGTGTATTTCGAGCCGAAACCCCTGAGTACCGGGAATGGATGCGCCTGATGAAGGAGGTCGCCAAATACCGTACGCAGGATTGGACCGATAAGAACGCCAATGCCATCACCAAATGGTTGCAGGGCGACATCGTGGTGGTGGAGGATGGGAGCTGGCGTGTAAAGCAGAACAAACTGAACCCAAACATCGAATTCGAGTGGGGGATGTTTTATGCGCCTAAGTGTACACAGGAGAGTTCGCCGGTTTGCACTGGGACGCCAGCGCCGCCTATTGGTGGTGCGCCAGGCGGTTTTGCAATCACCAAGAGCGCCATTGAGGATGGGCTTGTCGATCTTGCAGCTGATTTTCTGATGTACCTGAGCGCTCCTCAGAACGCGGAGCGACTGATCAACGATCTGGGCAACGTACTGCCATTGCAGAAAGGCGCGACGCCCGCTGACCCGGACCTGATTTCGATTCTGGAGAATCTCCAGGACCATGAAGGCGAAGCAGCGATGTGGACCTATTACGACAAGACCAATCTGGAGTCGCGTTTGGAGATTTGGGATCTCAAGAACGCGTATATTCTTGACCAGTTGACGCTTGACGACGCAGTTGCACAGATTGATGAGATCAAGACGATGTACGCGTCCGATTTTATCAGCGACAACGAAGTGGATTGCTCCGCGCTTGGTTTTGAGTAGATAGTCGTCAAACCGTATGGGTCTATTGAAATCCTGGCTTGTTGGTCGGTTCGGAGGCGTCGCAGCCGGTCAACAAGCAGGTCAAACCGAAGAGCGGCCGTCCGCGGCAGGGCAACCTCAAGCAGGAGTTCTGACCGGTCAGGGGAGCGATAGGGCGAGGCACGGCCTGAGATGGCGTGTTCGTCACGCATTGCCCTACTACGCTGTCTTGCTGCCCACGCTTCTCGGCCTCCTTGTCTTTGACTACTACCCCGCGTTTTTGGCCGTCTATCACTCCTTCTTCGAATGGGACATCGGGCTACCTGCTACATGGGTTGGGATAGACAATTTTGTGCGCATGTTTACGCAAGACAGGACGTTTCTGCGATCGCTCAGAAACGTGGGCATCATCACGGTCTGGATCATGTTTCAGGCCACGGTGATCCCGCTGGTCGTGGCGGAACTGATATTTGCCGTCAAAAGCATGCGCTGGAAGTACTGGTTTCGCATCGGCATGATTTTGCCGGCCATAATTCCGGGCATCGTTGTCTTTCTGCTCTGGCGTTTTATCTATGATGGCTCTGTCGGGCTGCTCAATGCGTTTCTTACTGCCATCGGGCTAGAGAGCTGGACGCGCGTCTGGCTGGGCGATCCGAGGATCGCGATTTGGGCGCTCACTTTTTCCGGGTTCCCGTGG
Source organism: Caldilineaceae bacterium SB0675_bin_29 (assembly GCA_009843665.1). Lineage (GTDB taxonomy): Bacteria > Chloroflexota > Anaerolineae > Caldilineales > Caldilineaceae > Bin5. The sequence continues at coordinate 14,005 of VYDA01000389.1, forward strand.
GTGAACGGCGTGAACACTTTGATCACCCTGGCCGGGTTGCAGAATATAAATGGGGAGATACTGGAATCGTCGGAGTTGGACGGCGCCAGCAGGCTGCAGAGAATCTGGCGACTGGACATTCCACTGGTATTTGGCCAGATTAAGCTCAATCTCGTGCGGGCGATCATCGCCAGCATCCAAATATTCGAGGTAGTCTTCGTGATGACAGAAGGTGGGCCGATAAAGTCGACGATGGTGCCTGGGCTTTGGCTATACTACAACGCCTTCAACTATCATCGCATGGGTTATGCATCTGCGATCGGTGTATTCATCTTTGTCACGATTTTGCTTCTGACTCTAACCAGTATGCGGATTTTCCGCGAGGAACGCGCCTGAACAACCTCAGGGACTGACTAATCGTGATTTGATCTGCGAGATCACGGGCGAGGTCTCCATAGTAAACGCCGCGAAATCTGCAACTGGGAGGAACTTTCGTGAGTACAGTTCAAGCAGCCGGATCAGCACTCGTTGAAGGAAGAAGATGGCCCCGTATAGTAAGGTACTGGGTGCGACACTGGCCGGTCCCGGTCATTTTAGTGCTGATCGTATTGATGATGGTGCCGATGCTTCTTGCGCTTTTCATCGCGGCCAAGTCGCGGGCGCAGTTTGACTTCAACCCGTGGGGACTCACCTTTCCCTTATATTATCACCAGACCTTTCCTGCGGCTTGGCGCGTCGTTTCGCAGTCAATCCTAAACAGTGTGATCGTAAGCACGGTTTCCTGCATTGGTGTGCTCTTTTTCGGCTCCTTGTCGGCATATGTATTTGCGCGCTTTGACTTTCTGGGCAAGGACACGGTGTTCG
>VYDA01000389.1:14857-21834 GCA_009843665.1 Caldilineaceae bacterium SB0675_bin_29
TGACATTGGTACCGCGCTTTGTCGTGGTCCATAAGCTGGGGCTATTTCAGACGATGTGGGCGCTGTTGTTGCCCTACATCGCTGCGGGCCAGGTGATGGCTGTTTTCCTGATGCGCACGTTTTTCGTCTCGATACCATCAGAGTATTTCGAGTCGGCTCGAATCGACGGGGCCAGTGAATTCAGATGTTTCTGGAACATCGCGCTTCCTCTTTCCAAACACATTGCGGGTGTTGTCGCGATTCTGCAGGTGCTGGGCACGTGGAACGACATCTTCTGGCCATATCTGACCATCGGGACGAAGAAGGAGTTGTTTACGATTCCAGTGGCGCTGCTGATCTTCAATGACCAGCTTGGACAGCAGATTGGGACACAGATGGCGGGCTACATTATTGCGTCGTTGCCACTGGTGCTCTTGTTCGCCTTTACCAGCCGCCTTTTCGTCGAAGGTCTGACCGCAGGCGGCCTCAAACTCTAGCGTTGCGCTCAACCATACTACCAAGGACGATACCATGGAAACTGTACGCGAACGGATGTGGCTTTGGGGACATGAGGCTGGCAGTCATGACACAGGATGGGATATTTCACGCTCCTCGCGCATCACGCCGGTGGAGGCTGCATTCTATATGGATGTGCCCAATGTGATCATGGTGCGCTACCATGACAAGCCGGAGATGCCGTTCGACCAGTATGCGATACCATTCCGGAGACTGAAGCAGGTGTTCTGGTCGGTGGTTGGCGGCGCGGGGCGTTCTTCGGACGAGGAGCGCAAGCATGTGCTGGAGTTGGCGACGCGCAATCCGAACATCATAGGCGTCTTCATGGATGATTTTTTCAAACGGGCACAGGATGAGGGCGACACGGGTGTCCTTTCGGTCGATGCACTCCAGTCGTTAAGCGACCAATTGACGATTGATGGGCGCAGGCTAGGCCTGGGTGTCACGCTCTATACGCATCAGCTCGGGATGGACCTAACGGCCCATCTCGACCTATGCGATTGGGTCTCCCTGTGGACGTGGGAAGCGCCCGATCTCAAGGACCTGGAAGAGAACATGACCAAGTGTGAACAGATCGCGCCCGACAGCCGCAAACTGCTAGGGCTGTATATGTATGACTATGGCCTGCACGTCCCAATGCCCTTGGAGGCGATGCAGATGCAGTGCGAGACGGCCTTGCGCTGGCTGCACGCGGGACGCATCGAGGGGATGATCTTTCTGGCGAGCTGTATCTGTGATATGGAGCTGGAGACGGTGGAATGGACGCGGGAGTGGATTGCAAAGGTGGGTGATGAGATGTTGGGATGAAAGCAGGCAGTGGTTGGTGGTCAACTGCACTTGCTGAGACGGCCTGGGAACGGGCATTTTTGCCGCCGTTTCCAGGTCTTTATCATTCTGGGACGTGTGAATGGGTGTATCCCACATTGTTGCCCGTCAAGTGGGTCCTTTACGATGATCAGACTGAAGTCACCTCCGGTCAGACGAAACCCGCCAAAAATCTGGGATGCACCCGTGTGAATCCCCTCATCTTTACAAGGGCGTGATATAGTTACCTGGTTTGGAAAGGATAGGATTCGATCCTCTCCCGGGATGACGGCCCAGGGAACTACGTCATGCCCAGAATGACCACCAGCGTTAGATGCGCTACCGCTTCGTCATTTGAGCTCGGTTCAAGACGGGGCGATTTCCATGGAGGCAGACAATGACCACAACGGCTGAATTTCAGGACCACAATGCACTGCTTGACGATCCGCAGGCGATGCGCGGGCAGATGGCGACCGACGGCTTTCTGTTCTTTCGCGGACTATTGCCGGCGGATGAGATCGTCGCGCTGCGCCGGCAGATTCTGCAGGTCTGCGACAATTACGGTTGGATTGCGCCGGGCACAGAGTTGATGGACGGGATTGCCGACCCTGCGGCGGATGGGATGGAGCCATTCTGCGGCGTCGGCGTGCCGCCTGAAGCCTACGGCGACGTGCAGTGCCTGGAATCGTTCCACCGCCTCGCGCACAATCCGGTCGTGGTCGAAATGCTGGGGCAACTGTTTGATGAGAGCGTACTGGTGCATGCCCTCAAGATCGCGCGCCTGATGATCCCGGCCAGGGGCAACGCGCCGACGCCGGCGCACCAGGACCATATCTTCATCCAAGGTTCAAAGACGGTCTATACCTGCTGGATTCCGCTGGGGGACTGCCCGCGTGAGCTGGGCGGATTGAGCGTGCTGCGGGGTTCGCACAAGCTGGGCATCTTGCCGGTGCGGGAGGCGGAGGGCGCCGGCGGCCGCCACGTCATTTTCGGTGACGATGCACCGCAGGAGTGGTTCGAGACCGACTTCCAAATCGGCGATGTACTTGTCTTTCACAGCCTGACCGTCCACAAGTCCATTCCGAATCGGACGAAAAACCAGATCCGGCTGTCGACAGATTACCGTTATCAGCCGCCCTCATTGCCGATTGAAAAGAAATCGATCACGCCGCACTGCAATGTACTCCCTTGGGAGGAGATCTACGCCGGCTGGAAGTCGAAGGACCTGCAGTATTACTGGGAGAACTATAATCTGGACTTCCAGGAGTTTGACGACTCGCTAGTGGCGATCCAGGAGGGGTGAAGCGCTGATGGCGGGAAGTGAAGAGCGGGAGTTAGAGCATGTCGACACCAATCGAGTTGCATCCTGACAATCCCCGTTACTTTCTATACAGGGATAGGCCATTGGTGCTGATCACTGCGACCGAACATTACGGCGCGGTGATCAATCGCAACTTCGACTACATCGCGTATCTCGACGACGCGGCTGAGAAGCGGCAGACGCTGAGCCGCTGCTTTCTGCTCTTTCGTGAACTGCAAGTTTTCGATCCGGCTACGCAGGTGAAGCCGATCAATCCCCATTCGCCGTGCAAGCCGTTGCCGGGCGAATATTTAAGTCCGTGGCTGCGCAGCGGACCGGCCTTCGCCACGGACGGTTATCCCAAGTTTGATCTGGACCAGTGGAACCCGGAATATTTCGAGCGGTTGCACGGTTTTCTGGTGGCGGCGCAGGAGCGGGACGTCATAATCGAGCTGACGCTTTTCAGCAGCACATACAGCGACGCGGTGTGGGGGCTGAATCCGCTTAACATCCAAAATAACATCAACGGGGTAGGTGACATTCCGTGGCAGGACTACATATCGGGCCGGGACAGAGCGCTGACGGAGAGGCAGATGGCGTACGTCAGCAAGGTGGTGGAGGAGGCGAACGGCTACGACTGCTTCTACTTCGAGGTCTGCAACGAGCCATTCACAACCAGGGCGGGCATGCTCCCGGAGACCGAGTTTGCCACCCAGGCCGAGGTGGACGGATGGCAGGAGGCGGTGCGGGACCAGATTCGGGCGGCGGAGGCAGGGCTGCCCAAGAAGCATCTGATTTTCCAGGTGCCGGTGGAAAACTGGCGGACGGATACGGCGTTGGAGCAGATCCTGGGGGAGGCGTCGGTTGACGCGATCAATCTGCATGACTACCAGCAGCTGACCTATAAGGGTTTGATCCTGGCGCCGCTGTCACGTTTTATGCAGCGCGACCTGAGGCTGGCTCGTATCCAGCAGGTGTGGACGACGGTCCATGAGACGGGTAAACCGTTTGTTTTCGATGAGGACAACGCGGCGACGAGTTCGCTGGACGAGGGGTCGTGGATCGTGCATCGCAAACGGGCGTGGGCGACGATCTGCAGCGGCGGCCACTACAACATGATCGATTTTTCGGTCCAGGCCGGGGGGCAGGAGGCGGGCACGCCGGCCTCGCAGGCGATGATCCGCAGCTGGATGAAGAATCTGTCGGTGTTCATTCACGGGGTTGATTTTGTGCAGATGGCGCCGCAGCCGCAGTTTGCCAGGGAGACGCCGGCCGACACGATCGCGATCGCGCTGGCGCGGCCGGCGCGGGCCTACGTCGTCTATGTGGCCGATCAGCGCGAGGTGGATGACCCTGCACTGGGGGAGCCCTGTCAGGGCCGCCTGGCGTTCACGCTGCCGGCGGGCAGTTACTCGGCGCGGCTCTATTCGCCGGAGGAGGGAAGGTACGAGGGAGAGGCACAGGGCCTTGCCGGCGGTGCAACGGGAATCGATTTAGGGCCTTTCAGTCACGATATCGTCGTTCACATAGAGGCCGACGGCTAGTGGTCAGCGGACGGCGTTTTACTCTCCAGCCGATGAAGGAGTTGCAAGATGGAACTTAAGCTTTCGTGCCCGGACTTCACTTTCCCGCTGCTGCCCCATGACGATGTGCTGACACTGATCGCGATGATGGGGTTTCAGGGGGTGGATATCGGGTTGTTCGAGGACCGTTCTCACATCTATCCCAGCCACGTTGTGGGCAATCTGGCGGCGTCGGCACGGGACCTGTCAAGCCGGGTACAGGACAAGGGGTTGGAGATTGCGGATGTCTACTTCCAGGCTTCCGGGCCGGGGCTGCCGGCGCTGGCGATCAACCATCCCGACGCGGAGGAGCGCAGGCAGGCGCGCGACCTGTTCCCGCGCGTCGTCGAGTTCACGCTGCGGTGCAATGCGTCCCATATCACGATCGAGCCGGGGTTGCCGTGGGATGGTGAATCGTACGAGACTTCGTTGAAGCGGGCGTGCGAGGAGTTGGCCTGGCGGGTGGAGCTGGCGGAGGCGGCGGGATGTGTGTGCGCGGTGGAGCCGAACGTTGAGTCGCTGACGCGCACGCCGGAGCAGACGCATCGCATGCTGGAGATGACGCCGGGGTTGACGCTGACGCTGGATTATTCGCATTTCGCTTACCGGGAGATCAGCGATGACGAGAGTGAAACGCTGATACCACATACCTCCCATTTTCATGCGCGCGGGGGACATAAGAACCGCCTGCAGTCGCTGATGCAGCACAATGTGATCGACTACCCGCGGGTTGTGCGGGCGCTGCGTGATGCGGACTATGATGGTTATGTCTGCGTCGAGTATGTGTGGGTCGACTGGGAGGGCTGCAACGAGGTCGACACGCTGTCGGAGACGATCCAGATGCGCGATCTGCTGCTGTCGGTGGATTTGGGCGAGTAGTCTTGTTCGAAGGCAGCGGTGACGGCGCCCTGGTTGTCCTGTGAGCACACCCGACCTCCACCTTCACACTCTGTTTTTGTTGGATAGCGCCGGCCGGATCCTCGGGACACGTGAGCCGGACCCGGAACCAGGGCCGAAGTTTGCACTGATTCGCGGCAGGACAGGATGCGCCTGGGCGGTACGGGCTGACGTGCCGCAGGGGATCGCGGAGGAGCTAGAGGGTCTGGCAGGTGCGGAGCCGCCGGTGACGGATTTCCGCGACGCTCCCGTGCATACGGAGCGGTACGGGACGTTGGTGGGCGGTGAAGTATACGCGGGGCCGGCGTTCAGTTTTCCCAAGACAGTCGAACAGCCTGACACAACGGTGTACGTGAATGCGTTGCCGTTGTTTGCGCGCCATTTTTCGGGGTGGACGGCTGCGGAGATACCGGGACGGTCGCCAATAGTGGCGGTGGTGGAGGACGGTCATGCGGTGAGCGTCTGCTTCTGTGCGCGGCGTTCGAAGAAGGCGGCAGAGGCAGGGCTGGAGACGGCGGAGGCGTTCCGGGGGCGGGGGTTCGGCCCGCAGGTGACGGCGGCGTGGGCTCTGGCGGTGCGGGCGTCGGGGCGCGTTCCGTTTTACAGTACGTCGTGGGAGAACGGGGCTTCGCTGGCGGTGGCGCGCAAGTTGGGGTTGGAGGTGTATGCGTGTGGGTGGAGTTTGGGGTAGCAATGGCCCTATATTTGATTCGGAGTCAGGATTGACCCTCTCCGCACTAAAGGTGCCCGAAGGGAGTCAGTCGTTCAGGATGGCACGAACCGCTGAGGTCTTTCAGCGACTGCTGGCAAACACATATCATACTCTCCACACTGCTATTGAGACCCTCCCGCGTCTCCGCTATAATCGGTAGGGGAATGCAGGGGAATCCGTTAGCCACCAGCCGGAAGGGGAACCTGTTGCGGGTTGTGCTCGTTAGCAAGGCGCTCGTTGTGGGCGCGTATCAGAGGAAGGCGGAGGAGATCGCGCGCCTGGGGGTGGAGTTGACGGTGCTGACGCCGGCGAGCTGGCGGGACCGGCGCGGGTTACAGAAGGCGGAACGCTTGCATACGGTCGGCTACGAACTGCGTACGATTCCTATCCTATTCAACGGCGCTTATCATATGCACTTTTATCCTACTCTGGTAAAGGCGCTGCGGGAGTTGAAACCGGAGGTTGTGCATGTTGATGAGGAGCCATACAATTTGGCTACGTTTCTCGGTGTGAGGGCGGCGCGGGCGGTGGGTGCGAAGCCACTCTTCTTTACGTGGCAGAACCTGCTCCGGCGCTATCCGCCACCGTTCAACTGGTTTGAGCGGCTTGTATACCGCGGCTGTGCGGTAGCGATCGCGGGGAATGCCGAGGCTCGCGAAGTTCTCAAGCGCAAGGGCTACGAGGGCGAGGTCGTGGTGCTGCCGCAGTTCGGCGTCGATCCTGCGATCTTCCGGCCGCTGGCGACGCTGGATGAGGAGGAGAGCGCGAAGCAGGACGAGGCGTTTCACATAGGCTACGCCGGGGGGCTGTTGCCTGAGAAGGGGCTGGACCTGCTGCTGCGGGCGTGCGCCGGTCTGGATGGTGCGTGGCGCTTGACGCTGGTGGGCAGCGGGGAAGAGAATGAGGCGCTGCGGAAACTGGCTTCCGAGAGTGGCATCGCAGACCGGGTAACGTTGGGGGTCAGACTGCCCAGCGGGGAGATGCCCGACTTTTATCGTTCGCTGGACGTGCTGGTGCTGCCCAGCCTGACGCGGCCCAACTGGAAGGAACAGTTCGGACGGGTCCTGATCGAGTCGATGGCCTGCGGGGTGCCGGTGCTTGGCAGCAGCAGCGGAGAGATCCCCAACGTCATCGGGGATGCCGGGGTGGTCTTCCCGGAGGGGGATATGGAGGCGCTGCGGTCGCAACTGCAGCGACTGATGCAGGA
>VYDA01000020.1 GCA_009843665.1 Caldilineaceae bacterium SB0675_bin_29
GTGTACGCCCGGCAGATCGAGTATCTGCCTGAAGCCACGCGCTTTGAGCTGGTCTGGCCGGGCGGCAGCATGAAGATTGAGACGCGGCTGATCGGCGACTTCAACGTGTCGAATGTACTGTGCGCGGCTGCGGCGGCCCTTGGGCTGGGAATTCCGCCTGAGCAAGTGCAAGAAGGTGTCGCCTCCCTGCCGGCGGTTTTGGGGCGCATGCAGCGTATGGACTGCGGGCAGGCGTTTCTGGCAGTGGTGGACTTCGCCCACTCGCCTGCCAGCCTGGAACGGGCGCTGGAGACGCTGCGTCCGCTTGTCGCTAAGGACTGCGGTAGACTGATCGCCATCTTTGGCTGTGCGGGTCTGCGAGACCGGGGCAAGCGGCGGCTGATGGGCCAGGTCAGCGGGCGGCTGGCGGACTTTACCGTCATCACCGCGGAGGACCCCCGGACAGAGGATCTGGGGGAGATAAACCGGGAGATCGCGGCCGGCGTACGGGAGGTTGTTGAAAACGGGGCCGGGGAAGAAGGCGAGCCGGCGGGCTCCTCTCCCTACTACGCGATTGTTCCCGACCGGGCCGAGGCGATCCGATTCGGGGTGGAGACGGCGAGTGCAGGCGACGTCGTGGCCTCCTTTGGCAAGGGTCACGAACGCAGTATGTGCTACGGTGAGACGGAGTATCCCTGGAACGAGCAGGAGGCGATGCTGACTGCCCTGTGCGAAGTGACAGAAAGGCGAGGAGAGAGCGTAGAGGAGTGAGAAACACTTTTGCCGGCCTCAGTCACCATCCGATCCTCCCAAGGCTTAGTCGCTGCCCGGGCAGGGAGCAAATGAGTACAGGTTGAGTACGGTAAGAGTCAGTCTTTCGCCGTCACTCTGGAGCCGGGGCGTCTATCTGTGTCTCAGAAGCCGGTTTTGTGTCTCTCCATGAACTATTGTAAGATGTGTGTTAACCTTGGACAGTGCCCCAAACGTTTGGCTGGCGACCCCTCGACGGGTCAGGCGACGGGCCGTCAGGTCATTGAGCCTAGCCTCTGTTCGCGGTCGAACAGAGTGAAACATTCGGCATTGTCATTCCGAATCAATCGTGATATAACAGTGCCAACAGTGATCGGCTGACGCGCCCGCGGCGCGCGGTACGTTATTATCTGCACTATATTGATACGCACCCAAAAGGAGGCGGCTCGTGCCGGCCTTACTCCGCAATTTTATTGTAGTTCTGGTCTTTATTCTGGCACTGGGCGCCTGTGCTGGCGGCGGTGACGGCGGATCTACGTGGTTCAACCTCCCGTCCGTTCCGATCAGAGTTGACGGCAATGGCTATGGCACTGCGCTCGGCTTCCCTGCGGGGCCGATTCTACAGCAGCCGATGCTGGACCAGTTCGCCGCCGCAGGTGTTGATGTCCTGGAAGTCCGCATCGGCTATCACGGCGTCTTTCTCCACGCGAATGGAGAGCCCCTCCCCTATTTGAAATGGAGTGATGAATCGGCGGACCTTGTGGGTCGCGTTCTGGCCAATGTCCCCCAAGCCGCGCAGGGGGCAGATGCCTTGACCTGGTTACGGCGCGTTGGCCTGGGGGTGATCATTATTTTGCCCACGGCCGGCGATGATATTCCCTACTGGCAGGGCGAAGAGCTGGTCAGAGAGGAAAGTGCATCGGAAACCACGATTGGGCCGCTACAGTTTGCCAGCCTGGCATTTGACGCAGAAGGTCAGGCGTCGTTCGAGGGAATACCCTTGGCGGAGATCGAGCAGGCTCTTGGCGCATCGCTTGGGGTTGCGCTGCCGCCGATGGCTTTAGACATACTGTCGGCGGTGGGCGCGGAGCAGTTCTCGCTTGCCACGCAGCCGAACGGCATCGATCTTGCGATTGACAGCACGGCGCTGCCCAGTCTAGCCTACGATAGCGAGCGTCTGAACAACCTCATGCCGATCCTCAACGCTTTTGTGGACGAGTCGATGGGCGGCATGATCGGCGAGGTCGTTCCCAAGCTACAGGGCGCGGACCTGGACATTATCGTTTCCTTTACCGGCGAACCGGCTGCTGAAACGCAGCTGCCGACCATTCCGGTCAGTGTCGGCGACGGCGGTTCGGTGGGCGTGTGGGGCATTCCTCTGGGGATGGACCTTCTGCCGTCGAATGTGCTTGACATTCTTGGCGCTACAAACGCTCAGAGGCTGGATTTGAGCATTCAGGCCGACGGTCTGTACCTGGCGCTCAATCAGGAGCCTCTGCCGTCCATACTGTGGACGGATACGTCGCTGGACACGATCGGTGGAATCGCGGTTGACCTTCTGGGCGTGTCGCCCGGCATGGTTGACGCGGGGCTGACGGTGCTGCGCAGTCTGCTCGCCAAGACGAATATCGGCCTGTCTCTAGACCTGCCGGGTGCGGATGCAGCGGCGTTCGGCGCTGATTTCGACGTGTCGGCCCCCAACTTTGCGGCCGCTCCGGAAGGGATGGAGCCGGCACTGCAGATCGGCGCGGCGATCGACAGGGATGGGTATGTTCAGTCGGCGCTGGGGCTCTCTCTCGCAGATTTAGCCGGCCTGCTGCCGCCGGTCAGCCTGCCTCCGCTGGTAATGAATATCGTCGGCGGCGTTGGATCGGACTCACTGCAGTTGACGACATCCGCGGGCGGCATTGACCTGGTGGGGGATGCCGGCAGCCTGCTGACGCTGCAATACGACGAGGCGGCTCTTAACCGCCTCCTGGTCGTTGTATCCTCGCTGTCGGATAGTATCCCATTTATCGGGACGATAAACGAGTATCTGCCGCACCTGCCGCCGGTGCTCTCATCGGGCCTGGATGTGCAGCTCGCGCTGGCGGGGCAGGAGGCTCCCCAGACGAGGAGAGACTCCCTGCCTGTGGATGTCAAGGC